>NZ_PFNG01000001.1:0-13216 GCF_002791875.1 Candidatus Aquicultor secundus
CAATAAGATTGATGCTGTATTCACCCTGGTTGGATGCGTTAACCGTTGTCGCGATATCAAAGCTTTTCTTTTCGCCGGCCGGCAGGTTTTTAACCTCTACCTCTCCAACCTTTATGCCCTGGCCCCTCTTGCCGAAGCTAATCGCAAGGGTAACCGATTTCAAATTTTGTTTACTGCCGTTTGTCACCGTGCCGTAAACGCGCGAAAGGCCGTAGTTGTCCGGATAATGGCCGCCTACCTCGAGGCCGAGCATGCCTTTTATGTCGTTGAGATCTTTGCTGCCCAGCGCATTTCCTCCCCCGGCATCCGGGGATTTCACGGTGCTTTCTAAAGATGAACTGCTGCAGCCTGCTGCAAGCAGAATAAACGCCAGCAGTACTAGGCTGAGCAATAGCCTGGCAAAGCTATTCTTCATGATAAAACTTCCTCCTGTTTGATGCTGTATTACGGGCAAGAACTGCCCCTTTGATTATCCGTAGCCGTTGCCATAGCACATGGTTAAAACACATGGTTATAACAGTTGCTATAACATGCTGTTATAGCAGGCTCATATTATAGATTGTTAAGATCACCTTAAAGGTAGCAGCCTGCAAGAGTACGGTCAATAAATGCATCGTAAACGTGTCGCAAATATCTCCTCTATCTCTCTTACGGATGCTTGCTGTTTCTTGCTGCGCCCATGATGAGGGATACTTTCCAGTGGCCCCCGGCATCTTTTGCCAGACCCAGCGCCCACTCTCGTTTTACGTTAAGCGGTTGGCTTACCGGTTGGCGCGTTTTGGTATCGATGTAGTAGCTGTTATCGGTGAACTTGTAGATGGCTTCAGGAACGCCAAACTGCATACCGATGACCTTCACATCAATGGTTTTGTAAACGCGCACCCGAATCTTGCCGCCGTCAAAGTCTTTTTCATATGCGGTCTGGAACTGGCGCAGCGCCCGTCCCGTTAAACCCTTCGTAAAGTCATGCGGGTTTTTGCTCTGCATCAACTTGATATCATCCAGCAGGTCTTTGGATATCTTCTCTTTTAACTTCGCACCGGTAAGTTCGTTCTTTTCGTTATGAACGTCCGGCCTGGCCGCAATGGTACCGACAGGTGGTACGCCGTTATTGGCGTTTATCATGCTTAAAAACCAGATGACTGCGGCAATCAAAATCAACGCCGTAATGATAATAGTGGTCTTGTTGTTCTTCAAATATAGATCCATCGATCTCATACCTCCTTATCAAATCTTTACGAATACACGGTTCATACCAGGTGCGGCAGAGCATCTTTTAACTCACTTATTAGCACTAAATAACGCACATTACCTCCTTCACTAGGTAAGGTCTTAAGGTCGCTCGACGCTCGAAATCGCCCGACATATTATGGGCCGCGGCTGAAATCACTCTGCGACGGTTCTATCGATCCTCCCTGGCCGAACAATGGCGATACTGTGGCATGGCGGCTATCGCTGTGGCACTTGTTGCAAAAGTCTCCATGACAGTTCGTACAGTTGCGTACCGGGTCGCCATCGCCATGACACTGTATACATACCTTTGTCTGCACCGGTATCTGAGCGTAGGCTGCCGGGCCGTGCTGGCGTATCCACTGCTGAGTTGGGCCATGTGGCGCAGGGAATTCATGACACTTGTTGCAGAAGTAACTTTTCGCAACACCGTCTACGCCCTGATGAGGAAACTCGGCCGGTTGCATGCCCGCCGGCTGCGGATGGCACTTGTCGCACAGCGCCCGGTTCGTAAAGGCGAGCTTGGCGTGACTGCCCTCTTTCCATCCCGGGGGGTGGGGCATTTCCAGCCCGTGACACCGTATGCACTCTCCCTTCCACATCGCGGGTGGATGACAGCCACGACAATTCGTCAGCGGCTGCACATCAATTCGCAAGAACCCCCGGCTTGCGGTGCGTATATTGGTATCGGCCTGGTTTGGATGACAGAGGGTGCACGAAGCGCTCGCTTTCTGGCTGTTATGGCAGTTGATACACTTATTCATGCTCATACGATCGGTTTTGTTTACAAGCGCGTGCGGTGCGCTTGCATGGCAACTGGTGCAGGACTCACCGATAGCGAGAAACTCTTTATGGCTGACGCGGATATTAAAGCGCTTTACCGTTTTTTTTGGGATGTTCCGGTGGCAGCTTAAACACGCATCGTTCGAGATTTGCGCCTGTTGGGGCTGGGCGCCCGCCCCGCTTAAATACGCCATAGCCCACCTCGCATAATCAAACTTTCCTGCGACGTAACCGGTTATGCCGGAACCTTCGTGGCATCTGATGCAGCTCATTCCTTTATGTTTTGTTGCCACGCTCTCTGTGGCCTGTTTATCTTGATGGCAGCTTGTACAGATGCCCGGTTGATCCAGATAATTGAACCCGTAGATAACGGCCGCACCTACCAATACGGTCATGACCGTCATGCTTATGAGGCGCTCTTTTGCCGCTCGGGGCTCCCGTTTTAAAACGACCTTTGGCAACTTCGGCTTCTTGTGGTCCATGATAGCCGTATAGATCAAGTATCCTGCTATTCCTAAGAAGCAAAGGATGACCAGGAGGATACCGGCCAGCAGTATGGTCTGTGCCGGGTCGGAATACGGGCTGTTGATCGTATCGGCGATGCTCTTCATGATCTTCGTGTACATCTCGCCAAGACTTATCCGTGCTGCCGTGGAAGAGTTAGTCGGATCCATTGCCCATCCCCTTCCTTAACTGTTTCAAGGCATCCTTTGGTAAGCCGGGATGGATATGTTGTGCATGGCATCGGTCGCAGCCCTGTTTCTGGTGACAGCTATAGCAGACCTTGGTGCCGCTTTTACCGACGATCCGTGGGTGCGCTTCTAAGAACGTTGCCGGGTGCGGCATCTCGATTTGGTGGCAGCTATTACAGAGCGATTCCTGATGGCATTTTAGACAGCCCTGTCTCGATTTACGGGCTTCGTCGCCATGGATGTTGAGCCACGAGTCCGGATGCGGCATGGTCACCGAGTGGCACATCAAGCAGAAATCGCTTGAATGGCAGACCTGGCAACTCTTAACATCGCCCATCCCATGCAGCTTACGCCACTCCTTGCTATGCGTGATCTGCCAGGGACCTTTAAATGTACGGTCGATTTGTCCCACATTTTCTACATGGCAAATTTTGCAGTTAGCACCGGGTCGGCCGGCGGCATGGCAACCGACGCATTTATCCATGGAGCTTATGCGCGGATTCGGTACGGCTTTTCCGTGGACTACGGTACTATGGCACTCGGTGCACGCGTAATTGGCTTTAACGATCGCTGTGTGATTGATGCGGATGTTTTTGTTGACGACGGTCTTGTTCGTATCGGCATGGCATGAGCGACAGGCGACACTCGGCACTTTCGCCACAACCGGTTGCCGGTTTAGCAGGACGGAAGGGGAGAGAACGACCATGCGCACGACATCGAGCCGTTGTCCGATAAAACTTATCGTATCGGGACGGCGGTGACAGAAATTACAGTTGAGTTTACTATGCTTGCTCTTCTGCCAGGCGTTATATTCATGTCCATGGCATAAGCCGCAGAACGACGGCTGCGATGAAAGGGCGGATATACTGTTTGCGATTACAATTACTATGCCGACTACGGCAAATACAATCGTACTTTTCTTTAAATTCATATCAGCGATCACACTAATTTGTCTGATCACCTTTCCTATATTTTGGATTGCTTATGTATACGTTGATTCTTTGTGAAAGAATGTCGCCGACTTTTTGCAGGCCTATTTCCGGGTTAGCCGGAATAGCATTTACGTATGTCGTTATTATCTTGACGGAAAATCCCTGGTAGACCCAACCGGTAAAATAACTTCCGCCATCGTTTGAGAATCCCGATGATGCGCGTTGCGTCTCGATTTGGATGTCCTTGCGGTCTTTAGGAAACCTTCCATCAAGGGTTTTCCTAATCTCTTGGGCGGCTTGCCCATCGCTGCCCTGATATGAGATCAACACGTAGCTGTTGAGCGGCATGATCTGCGTGAACTGGTCTCCTTGGGGCTGGTAAATCGCTTCCGCCGCCCGGCCGTCGCCGCCCGGAGTCTCGTGATGCGCGTTGGTATTGAAATCCTTTATATTAGATGGGACAAGGGTAAGCGGTTCGATAGTCGGTTTTGGCTTCTCAGCTCTACTTTGCTGCATGGAACCAGGCGAGTGGTGCTGTTCTAATGCGTCCTTCGTATAGACGCTCATCGCTGATGACTCCCCGACAGCGTAGAATATCGCCGTGAAAAGAGAGAGCACGATTGCCGCGGAGACAATCCCTATAACGATGTGGTCTGCCGATATTTTGTGCCTGGCTGCCGGACTTTGCATTTTCAATAAACCTCTCGCTCGTTCTTAAAACTTCACCGTCTGCTTGTTAAATGGTCAAGCTAGCAGCTCTAAAGTAATAAAGGCGCTGGTGTTTGCCAGCGCCTTTATTGAGTGCATTTCTCGTGTTACTGGGTAACACCGACATCCTCTGCGTGACACCTCAAGCAAACACTGTCGATTTGCTCCGTGGTTTTGTCGTACGCGCTGGTAATCGGGTTGCCGGACTCGTCAGTACCATACGTGAACGGTGTGTCCGTAGTGGTACCGTCAGGCATTACGTAAGATGCAATACCTGCGCCTGCCGGCATATCGCCGAGCAGTTTGGTCGAACCCTCATCACCGGAGTGCGGGAAGTCAGATTTCGCGCGCATACCCTTGTAGCCATTCGGCGTGATATGGCACTTGTTACCGCACCTGCTGGCAGTCGCCGGATACATATCCGTGACGTGGCAGCTGTAGCAATCCGGAGCGTTGTTGGCGCCTGTTCCCGCCTGCATGTAAGGTACCGGGTGGGTACGATCGACGTGTGAGTACTTACCAAACAATGTGTTGTTAGCACCCTGACCGAGATCTTTAACCGGATAACCGATGTTGAGGTTATGGCAGTCGGCACACCATACAGCGAGGTGCGCGCCATCGTTAACGCCGGTATCGGGGCCCTGCCATTGCGTCCAGAGGGTAAATACCGTGCTAGTACCCTCCTTGCCCGTCGAAGTCGTTAGGCCACCGGTGTTGCCGGAAGTCATCGTTGTCTCTGGGACAAGAACTTGCGCGAGATTTGGCGTTGTAGCACCATGGCTCGTAAAGGTCACTCCCTTGTACTGGGTCATAGCCGTATAGCTGTCGCATGAACCCGATGGAGAGTTTCTCAGGAGCATATAGCCGCTGGTATCCGAACCCGGCTTCCAGGTCAACTGGCTGCCGTTGTGTACGGAGTGGCAGGTCTGGCACTGCAGCAGGTATGGGCCTACACGCTTTAATCCGCCATGACCGCCTGTCTTAAAGATCTTGTTCTCTGCCGGGTTATAGGCACGAGCTTTAATCTGAATCGAGGAGCCATTGGCGCTTGCGATAGTTCTTACTTCTTGCCATTGCCAAACTGAGCTGTCAGGAATCTCTGGGCCGGAACCGATCGTGTGACCGTTGCTGGTGTATTTGCCAGAGGTTGAGCGATAGTACGCTGCTCTAATGCTATGGATCGCGGACCCTACATGGCAGTAATCGCACGCGCTGTCGGGGTCATCCGACCGCAATAACTCGTAGATACCGTCGGCACGGTGGACTCCGTGGCAAGTTTTACACTTATTCGAAGTCGTGGCATAGTCACCGTGTGGGCCTCTCATCGTGCCTGTACTGGTTGTTGTACCTTCGTCGGCAAAACCCTGATAATACCCTGCACCAGTCTGCGTACTGCCGTCGGCCGTTGTAACGGGGCCATCAGTATGTTGGAACTTCAAATATGAACCCTCATATTTGGAGGCGTTGCCGTTAGGGAAGGTTGTATCGTAGTTATCTTTATACGCCCAGTTCGACTGACCATCGATGCTGTTATACGTCGTATCGGTGGCGGGATTGCCATAGAATGCGCCAGCCGTAGGCGTAGCTACCGGAGTGGTAGTGACAACAGCCGGTGGCGCTGCAAAGGCGATACTTGACATACCAAGCACGAAAGCCATAGCCATTAAGATAATCAAAGCCTTTTTCATTCAATTTCACCTCCTTTCAGTTGGAGTAAAGGATTTCATCGAATGGACCGCAAAGCTTACTCCATTGCCCGGTTGTGCACGGCGTTGGCGTTAGGCTCCGGCTTAATCCTTGCGGACGCACTGTATTGAATAGCGCTTAAATAAATACTAGCCATGTTCGACCGTTGTTCTTGAGCAACTCGTTTGAAGTCGAGAGAAAAATTGGGTAGTGGATTGCAGTAGTGCTTTACAGGGCTTACTCAAATACTGTCTGCTTTTTGTTTGTTAATCTGTTTGTGCTAAGTTCTGTGCCTGTTTCTTGTGTTTATTTGGTTTTCAACCAAACGAGTAATTGCTAAGGTAAACATAGCATACGAAAACGCATTAGTAAATAGATTTACAATAATTTGTAGTGCAAATTACATAGTTACGTAATATTACTAACATGCGCCGGCATTTATTGCTTCTCCATTGCCAGTGCAGCAAGCATAAAAAAGCGCCCATCCTTATAGGCTTCCTTATGCGGGGGAATGTGCCGTATGCATGGATTGCGAATCCACAAGATCGTCATGCCGCTTTGCAGTAATGCCGTAGGCGGCTGCGATCTGCGCTACTCTACCGTTCTCAGTAAGCATCGCGATGCGCCCTTTAAGCTCTTTTGATAAGGAAATCGAGGCGGCTTCTTCTTCGGTACAACCGTGCTCCACTGTGATCTTCTTCGCCACATCGGGCGAGAACGGCCTTGTTTTTAGCAGCGCACCGAGCTTTACGCCATTTTCCTCAACGTCTTTATACTTTTCATATATCGACCCCGTTACGTATACCTTGCCGAGCTCGCTAATAATTGAGGCGGCATAGCCTTTGCTGAGGGCCTCTTCTATGAAACTCTCATCAAACACGTACCGGAACGAACGCCTACGCAGCATCCATAGGATAAGTGCGAGTAGTGGGATAAGGGCCAGTATTGGCAGACCATACCCTGAGGCCCGCTGGATTGGCGTAATAACCGGACTCGGGATCCTTAGTACCTGTACGCGGTCATTAAACTTGTCCGCTACAACAAAGGTTTCATTGCCGGTATACGCGATACCTTCCGGGTAATAAAACTGGCCTTCGTTATGGCCCCAATCGCCAACCTTGTCGAGTTGCTTACCCTTGGTATCTAAAACAGTTATCTCTCCGCCCAGGCCATCTACGACGTAGAGGATATTGTCTTTATCGATTGTCAGGCTTACGGGAAGACCGAATGTACGGAATCTGTCCGTGAGCGGGTTTTTCTTGTCGATTGGTTTGCCGAATGTCCAGAGACTCTTGCCCTCTGGCGTAAATGCCTGAATCCGGTAGTTCAAGCTGTCCGCAACGTAAATAGTTCCCTTATCATCAACCGCAATACCGGTTGGGAAATCAACTTGCCCTACCCGAGGACCGCGTGTGCCAAAATTGTTAATGAGGTTGCCTTTAACATCACCGATCATTACGCCACGCATTGTAGTCGAATAAACCCGGTTGTTCTTGATGGTGAGCGCAAGCGGAGCCGGCACGTTGATCTGCCAGATCGGCTTGTGATCTGCGTTAAATATAACGATTCTGTTTGACTGCTTGCAGGCTACGAAGACCTGGCCGTTATCCGCTACCGCTACCGCGTTCGGGTACCAGAGTTCGTATTTTTTCTGCCCCGCGTCGCCAAACTGGTCGATGAAGGTGCCGTTGCTATCAAAGATAAGTATCCTGTGTTTTTCGCTATCGGCTACGTAGATGTTGCCATTTGCATCGGTGGTAACCCCGGTGGGCCGATTAAGGCGATCTCCCTCAAACCCATAGATCGAGAACAGGCTGGTAAGCCCCTTTGGGTTGTCATCGCCCTTAACTTCCGGCGGTTTGTTCAGCAGGTTGTAAAGAAACAACATCCCAAGGAGGACCAAGCCTAAAAAGCCGACAATTGCGAGATATCGTTTTAGTGCTGAACGGTCCTGGACGTAAAAATTATCCGTTGACAAACTCATAACCTCCAAACATTATCGTTTCGCCGCGGTCGACGGTGGTGTTGCAGCTTTAGGCGCCGACCCTTTTTTGCTTGACTGAAGCTTTGCGCTAAGCCGCACCAGCTCGTCTTGTGCCTTCTTCTCATCCGGCACGAATGCGACTATATCCTTGTAGATGGTGAGGGCTTCTTGTGATTTGCCGGCCTTCTCCAACATGCTCGCATAGGAGTAGCCTATGTTTATGTCTTGCCCGGATGAATCATATGCTGCCCCATACGCCTTAATCGCATCAGGGATATTTCCTGTTGCTTCATAGGCCTGGCCTAAGTTATCGTACACTTGGCTTTGTAATTCTGCCGTCCCTTGCTCCACCATCAGCGCTTTTTTAAGCGTTGAGATTGCAGCGTCGTGCTGGTTTGTCCTGTTGTAGGCGATACCTAATGTCATGTACGCATCCATACTCTTGCGATCGAGTCTGGTCGCAACCGAGGCTTGCTCGATCGCATTGTTAAACCTGCCAACAGCTATATATGCCTTGGCCAGCGCAATCCTGGCTTTTGCGTTTCTTGGGTCGGCTTTCACAGCTTGTTCTGCATCCATGTAGGCTCTCTCGACATATGTTCTTGGAACCGCCGGTGCCTGGTGCACTACCGCAGTTTTAGCCAGCAATCCCAAGACAACGACAATACCGATCATGAGAGCCAGGATTATTGCCCTAAAGAATAAGCGAGCATAAACGTTCATTCATACCAACCTTTCCGATTGTTTTTGGCGTATACCGGTCATACTGCTTCATTGCGTTTAAATCTAGTAAGATATCACTCAACCGCTTAAGAAGGGAATACTTGCTGAAAGAACGTACTGTTTGCGTGCAGGATAATCTCTCAGCAAGGCAGTAACGAACTAGATTTTCCACGGTTGATCTTTAAGGGTTACACCACCCCAAAACTTTTCAACATCCTTGCCGTCAATCCGACCTTTTTCCTTGCCCTCGACCTGGAATTTGAACTGCTTTAAGCTGTTTGATTGCTGGGCTGTTGAAATTATTGCCATGAGAAGCAAGTCTTGAGACGACTTGTTTCCGCTAAAGTTGAGGATGTTTCTGTTGAAGTTGATAGTTACCGTGTTGTTGTCGATCCTTGTGCCGAGGACTTTGACGTTTTCAGGCATAACGGGCATGATATTGCCGTTAT
Organism: Candidatus Aquicultor secundus; assembly: GCF_002791875.1. Taxonomy (NCBI): domain Bacteria; kingdom Bacillati; phylum Actinomycetota; class Candidatus Aquicultoria; order Candidatus Aquicultorales; family Candidatus Aquicultoraceae; genus Candidatus Aquicultor; species Candidatus Aquicultor secundus. The sequence goes on from NZ_PFNG01000001.1 coordinate 9,188, forward strand.
TCGGCTTACCCTCAAAAAGAATGTCGAGTGCCGCTTTTACTTTATCCGTTTCTCTGGGTACCTCACGGACCTCTTTGGCCAGCGCATCCTTATCCGGATAGTAAACAACGATTTGCATGTAGTTGTTGGAGGCATCGGTTTTTGGTAGGTCCGTAGGTGCAGCCAGGTAACTGGGTTCGGTCGCACACCCCGCCACAACAATTAAGAGAAGTGCGACTACCGTTAACATCGCAGTAAGATACCTCATAACCACTCCATAAACTAAACCATAAAACTTGCATTAACTGGTAATATATACCACCAGCTTGTCTCTACTATAACCAAAAAGCATCTGCTCTTCAATATACTTAGTCAAAAAATAGCGTTTTATTAATAAAAAAACAATGTTTTGATAATAGTATAACTCGGTTTCTTTAGTAAATAAACAGAGCATCTGTTGTTAGGATAGCAGGCGGATGGTACTAAAGCGCCTATTTAAGTTTCCATCGTTGGCTATTTTGGCGCACGTTGTATGGCTTGCAGACCCTGAATAATCTGGCCTACCTTGGTATCACGCGGGTTAAGGGACTGGTACTTCTTATAGTACGTTACGGCAAGCTCTTTATTCCCGAGGTTTTTATACGCCTCAGCAGTCAGCAAGTAGGCTTCTTTTGAGGTCGGGTTTACATCGCGGACGAATTCAAGCAGCCTCAGGACGTCGTCATAACGGCCTTCCGCCTCATAAGCGTTCGCCAAAAGCAGTTGGGCAAGCGGCGAGTATGGCCGTATCGCGAGCGCCTTATTGAGAGCTTCTTCGGCCGAATCAAAATACCCGGTCCCCGGTCCTTGTGTTAGAGTGGCGTATGCGTTTGCAAGATAAATCCAGTGATCCGAGTCGTTCGGCTCGAGGTCGGCGGCCGTCTCTGCGATATCTTTAGCCTTGACGAGCAGTGACGTATCATGCTTAGCGAGGCCAATATCTTGCAGGTATCGTCCGTAGAGATCGAAGTAGAGACCGTTTTTATAGAGGCGCATTGCGGTGTCAAAGCTTGCAATTGCCTGATCGGGGTTACCCGAATTCTCAAGCGTCATCGCCCGGTTAAAGTGAACATCGGCAGCATACATAGTCACGGCAAGATAGGCAGCTATAAGGAAGGTGAGTGTGGTCGCCGATGCCGCGATGATTGCGGGTACGGCCTTAACCTTGTTGGTGTGTACGAAGTAGGCCTGCGAAAGGATCGCCCCGATTATCAACCATAGCAGGGGTGTGCTGCCGATGATGCTGAGCCCAAAGGCAAGGTAGACGATGTAGCCGGCCGCCGCTGCGATAAGGCCGGCATAGACACGCTTTGTGTTCGCATCATAGTAGCGGATTGAATTTCGTGCAAAGAAAAGCGCTGCGCATATGAAGACGATAAAACATATCGCGGCGGGAATCCCAACTGTCGCGGCAAGCTGCAAAAAATAGTTGTGAGCGTTATCTGCGGTTGAGTTGCCCTGAACGATTTTCACGTAGCGCACGGTCTCATACCGTTGTGAGAGGAGATTAAACGTATCCGGCCCGAACCCTAACAGGGGGCGTTCCTCGGTTGCGCGTAGAGCGGCCTTCCATATCTCTAGCCTGCTGCCGGCGCTTCCTTCGCTAATTTGGGATGTCGAGGAGATTCGCTCAAGCAGGTTTGTGTTGTGCGCTCGCGTACCTGAATAGAAAGCTATGCTTCCAAAGGTGATGACAAAAACAGCCGCGATGACGGCGAGCTTTCGTGGGCTCAAAAGGACAAACCTGCCGACCAACAGGGCAAACACAAGTATGCCTGCAACCGCACCCAGCCAGGCGCCCCGGGTGTAGCTTGTCAGAAGGCATGCTGTAATCAGGGTAAATGCGATTCCGTAGAGCGTGCTGTCTTTCGCGCCCTCTGCATCGAGGTATGAAGCCAGTGCCGTGGGAAACGCAAGTGCTAAGAAGCCACCTAACATATCCGGGTTACCAAACGTGGAAAAGCTTCGCCATAGCTCAAACTGCTGTCCCGGCCAGGAGATAGGGTCAAAGCCCGTAAACTGGGCGAGCCCGTAGATCGAAACGACCCCGCCTACCAGTGAAAGCAACCTGCCAAGCACCTTGATTCTTTCAAATGAGGCAAAGCTTTGCAGGGCGAGGAAGTAGATGGCCGCGTAGTTGATAAAGGTCAACAGACCTTCAAAACGCCGGTATTTTCCAAGGATTGATAGAGAGGGCTGAAGTGAGAATATCGTCGATACAGTAACGAGCATTATAAAAAGGAGTAACAGTGCGTCAAGTTTGCTCCAGCGGACCCGGCGCTCCTTTTTGATGGCGACGCGAAATGCCCAGATGCCAACAAGCCCCAAGCTGATAAGGCGCAAAGCCACAAGCTTTGCGATATCAAACGTGTCCGCCGAAAGGTATGGGGTCATTACGAGTGGCAGGGCGATTACGAGCGCTAAAAGGCCGAGGTAGAGCCATCTTTCTAAACGTGCACCTACGGATAACGGTTCGATGTCATTGGTTCGCTCGCTCAAATTACTTTTTCACCAACTGTATCTAATATCTACTGTGATGATACTTAATGGCAAGGTTTTTATTGCTGCGATGTCTGAAATGCCGGGTCGGGCTTTAGGCGCTCGCTGTTCGGTTGCTTCTGTCCACGCACATGGCACCAGGCGCAAAATGTCGGACCGTGACAGTTAAAGCAGTACGCCGGTCCTTGCTTGGCGACAACATATCTATGCATGGGTATCCAGGAGCCCGGCGGGCCGATAAAGCCCTTGTGGTGGCACGAGTTACAGAAATCCTGTTGGCGGTGGCATTTCTTGCATATCTGCGGGTTTTGGCTGCCGATACCGCCGTGGTCTTGCTTGATGAACTTATCGGTGTGGGGAACCTCCACACCGTGACAGCCCCGGCAGAAGGTTTTCTGGTGACACATCAAGCATGGCTCGATGTTTTTCAAGGCGGTTTTACCGTGATCCGGTATGCGCCAGGTTCCCGTTTTGTGATTTAAATACCCATCGGATGGAACCAGGTCAAACCCTTTCTGCGGATGGCAGGTAAAGCAGCTTCCCGGCGCCAGCGCTGATTTCGAGAGCCCGTGGCAGCGGAAGCAGCCGTCCATAGTGAGGAAGGTCCGGTACTCGGGAAGGCCCGGATGTCCGGCACGGTTGTGGCACGTCGTACAGTTGATTCCCTTCTTGAGGTGGATGTTATGGTTCATCTTCAGGCCTTTGGTCGGCGTAACGATTCGCTTGGGGGTATGGCACTGCAAGCAGCCGTCGTTGTCGATTTTCTTGCTGAGCGCGCTGTCTACATTAATGGGTTGCTGATAGGAATTGGTGTAATGACGGTAGATTTCGACCGCAAGGTCCGTTTTTTGTTTGAGAAAGCCCAAGGGGCCGGTGTAATGGCAGACACCGCAATCAACCTCTGCGTGCAACGATTGTTTTTGCCAGGACTGAATAGCAGGTGAAAGCTCATGGCATGACTTGCAATACTCAGGTTGCGAAGTATACCAAAAACCATAGCCTGCGGCAGCAATTATTGCGAACCCTACAACCCCGGCGATTATTAGTAGGAGCCTCGAGCGTGGGCCATGCAAGTCCGGCAGGCTAAGGCGCGGGACCCGGATTCTTGATTTTGTATTCCGGAAATTAAACTTACGCATTTTGCTCGATTGTAACATTAGATAGGTGTCTTAACAAGCTAAAGAGTTGTCCTTGTAAAGAGTTGTCCATGCTAACATACCGCTAATGAGTGAATTGTGTGGACATAGCAAATCTCTTGGTATGACAGAAAGGGCAATTATTCTGCATAGCCGTATGACACTGCATGCAGAGCTTGCGTTTTGGCAGCGTATCACCGATTTTCCCCACATGCGGGTGTGCAGCGCCGGGATGGCATTTTATGCAGGGGATATCGGCCCGCTGTACATGGTTGCGATGGTTTATCTTGATGTCCCCGGAGCCGGATTCGATCCTATTCAAACTATGACAGCCGCCCCTTTGACATGAGCCTACCCCCGGCAATGTCGCCCCAAC
>NZ_PFNG01000022.1:0-2954 GCF_002791875.1 Candidatus Aquicultor secundus
TGCAATAGATTCAAAACCATGCCACATTATTTGGCATGCTCATAGTTCTTACCTTACAATAATTATCGGTTTAAAGCTTTTTTTGGCGATTAGATTTTAAGATCGAGCATACAGAGCCTGCGCTGTAAGTTTGGCTGAAACTCTTGGTTAACAACAAGGCGCCGGTGGATCTGACCTCATTACCGCATGTATAAGACTTCTTGCGTTTGCAATCGGTGTTCTAAGGCTAACGCTACACGAGGGAGCCAGAATATCTACCCCGCTTATCAGGCTTTGCATGCCGGCTCTGAAGACGGCATTCGGCTCTTCGCGTTCAAGCAATGCCGTGTTTACATTTCCCATGATAGCTTTGCATTTTGCCAGCACTTTAATTGCTTTTACATCAACGGTTGAATCAAACCCTATCGCCTCAGCCGAAATACTTGATAGTGCATCCCCAAACCTTGCAATATCGCCACAGAAATCGCCGCAGAAATAAATGATTGATTGAGCGCCGAAGGCGTCTCGAAAATGCTCTGCCATCTCATTTGCGTACGGCAGCACAAATTCCTCAAAATCGGTGCGATCTATCGCCTTAAACGTTGCTGCTGTCTCGCTGACGCACACGATATCGGCTCCCGCCTCAAGCATGGCATAGCCGAATCTGATGAGGTTTTCTACCGCAAACTTTAAAAGGTTATGTGCCGAATCTTTATTATTTTGGACCGCATCAGCAAAGATAGCCGATTCAACGAGTAAAGTTGCAAGAGTCACCGGCCCTACTAGATTGGCGATTATGGGAACGCCCGAGACCTTCCGCTTTATTATCTTTATTGCCTCAATGCAGACCTTTGTTCGACCGGAATTTATATCGATCGGGGATAAACTGCCTAAATCATCTATGTTTTCGATGGCATACGCAACAACTCTCGGCCTATCTTCTTTTGTGCCAAGATCAACAGTTGCGCCCATTGCTTCAGCTTCAACCGTTGTGCAAAAAGGGATACCGATGTTTTCTGCACTTGTTAGCCGGTTGGCCGCCATTGCCAGTTTTGCCATCTTTTCTGCATCACTGTGGGCTTCCGGCAAGTAACAATCCGTCTTTTCCATAACCTCGATAGTACCCATGCTCATTGTGCCACCTGGGCTTATAAAGGTACGCCTGTCGGTTGGTTCTCTTTTTAAAATGCTAATCAGTCGCTCTTTTTGACTTAAAACAATTTGCTCCACAACAAAACCCCCAAATCTGCGAACCCACGATGTTCTTCATTCAGGTCCCCATCATGCCTTGCATAAACTTAATTTTGTCGGCAAGGGTCATCCCTTATAATGGCTAACAAGTCATTTACCTTCGCCATTGTTTTCGCCTACCGGGGTAGCCCTTTCAAATCGATTCGCGATTTGGCTACAGTTTTCAACGGCCTCCCAGACCGCCATATCACTAAGTCAATAGTAGGTGTATGCGCCGTGCCGCTCGGCACGGGCCAAACCGTGTTTGCGCAACACGCTAAGATGGTGCGAGACCAACGGCTGCGACATCCCGGTCGCTTCGACAATTGCCGATACGGATTGGCAATTCATTGTCAACGCCTTGATGATTCGAAGCCGGTTAGTATCGGAAAGCGTTCTGAAGATTTTAGCAAGCATTTCAATGTTAATATCCATAAGTAACTCCTTTGATATAAACGAGTGTTTATATAAATGCTAGTTTATATCCAGATGATGCACGCGTCAACCTTTATTTCACTTCTTGAAGGATTATTATTGCGGCTGCAGAGCATAAGCACAAAAAGACGAGGGGTTTACCTTATAAATGCCTTCGCACCTCAACAGCAGTTTCACCAGCAAGCTCCTTTAGCTCGGCGATGAGGCCGCCGTGAGGGAAGACGTTGAACTCGGGGGAGAATTCGAGGGTAACGGGCTTGCCTCCGTTTTGTACCTTTAGATATACGGAGACCGGCCCGGGATGGGCCGTTAGAAGTTCTTTAAGTCGGCTGATAAATGTCGCCGTCATCGCCGCCTTTGAAACAGTCAGCACCAGGACGGAGTTTTCAACCGCCTTAAAGCCGTTGGATTTTCCATTAGCACTTCCCTTGCCCTTGCCGTTACCATTTCCGCTTCCATTCACCCTGGCCTTGCGCTTGCCGTTTCCATTGCCTTTGTCCTCGGTATCGAACTCTTTTATCTCCATCGCCAGGGCTTTTACCTCGTCCTCTTTTACGTCGAGGCGGCCCTTGATGACGACCATCTTATCGACTTCGATCAACGTCTTATATTTCTCAGCGGTCCCAGGGAAAACCACGACCTCAACTGAGCCATCCAGGTCTTCGAGCTCGATAAAGAGCATGATGTCGCCCTTCTTGGTATTTATCTTTTTGATCTTGGTAATAATGCCGCCGATCCAGCCGATGGTTCCGTCTTTTTGCTCTTTCAGCTCAACGGTCGAGAACTCGGTTTGGTTTGCCAGCGCATCGGCCAGGCCCAGGAGCGGGTGGTCGGACACGTAAAGCCCGAGCATCTCTTTTTCGTATGCGAGAAGCTCGTGCTTTTCAAACTCGGGCACTAACTCGTCGATCGGGTCCTTAACATCCTCGTTTGCGCCCCCGTCGCCATCCCCCATATCAAAAAGGGTAAACTGCCCCGCCGCCTTGTCTTTTTGGCTGCGAATGCCCATATCCACGGCCTTCTCGAAGGTCAGCAAAAGCTGCTTGCGGCTTACGTTGCACGAGTCAAACGCGCCACCTTTGATAAGGCTTTCTATAGTGCGCTTATTCAGCACACCCATGCCAACGCGTCTGCAGAAGTCGTAAATCGACTTAAACTGGCCGCCGTGCTCGCGCTCGCTGATAATGCCCTCAATCGCACCCTCGCCGACGTTTCGCACCGCCGAAAGGCCGAACCGGATCGAGCTGCCGACAACCGTGAAGTCGCGGTAGCTCTCGTTAACATCCGGCGGTAGAATTTCTACGTTCATC
>NZ_PFNG01000022.1:3003-3186 GCF_002791875.1 Candidatus Aquicultor secundus
CCGTTTGCCACGAGACAACCGCATAAGCGGTCGAATGTGATTTATTAAATCCATAACCAGCAAAATGTACGATTAAATCGAATATCTTTCCGGCGAGCCCCTCTTCAACGCCATTTTCGACGGAGCCTTCCACGAATTGCCGGCGAAGCTTGGTCAGGACTTCGGGGAGCTTCTTTCCCATGG
>NZ_PFNG01000022.1:3200-4583 GCF_002791875.1 Candidatus Aquicultor secundus
AGCCGGCCATGGTAGAGGCGATGCGCATGACCTGTTCCTGGTAGACCATGACGCCGTAGGTCTCTTTAAGGATCGGCTCAAGCATTTCGTGTGGATAACTTATTGATTTTTGCCCGTGCTTGCGCTCGACGAAGTCTTTCACCATACCCGAGCCGAGCGGACCCGGCCGGTACAGCGCCAAGAGGGCGATGATGTCGGTAAACGCTGTCGGCTGCAAATCCCTTAGTAGCGAACGCATACCCGTGCTTTCTAGCTGAAACACACCGGTGGTCTCACCCTTTTGCAGCAGTTCGTAGGTCGTCTTATCATCATCGGGGATGGTGTCGATATCGATGTCCACCCCATGCTTTTTATTAATGTTCTTCACCGCGTTATCAATAACGGTGAGCGTACGAAGTCCGAGAAAATCTATCTTCAGTAGGCCGATCTTCTCAATCGAGCCCATGCTGTATTGTGTGACGATCTCGGCCTCGCCTTTTCGTTGTACCGGCGTGCGGTTGGTAAGCTCCTGGTCGGAGATAACGACGCCGGCCGCGTGGATGGAGTCCTGTCTGACCAGGCCCTCAAGGTTCTTGGCCATATCAAGGATCTGGCGCGTTACCTCGGGGTCGTTCTCGTAAGCGTCCTTTAGCTCGGGGACATGCTCGATCGCGGCATCTATCGTCCAGGGCCTACCCTCGTTGAATCCCTCGGGGATCATCTTGGCGATCTTGTCCACCCTGCCGTAAGGGATATCAAAAACCCGGCCCGCATCGCGGATGGCGGCGCGGGCGGCCATCGTGCCAAAGGTGATGATTTGGGCGACCTTGTCCTCGCCGTACTTTTGCGTAACGTACTCGATAACCTCGGGGCGCCGTTCGAAGCAGAAGTCTATATCGATATCGGGCATGCTTATTCGCTCTGGATTTAAGAACCTTTCAAAAAGAAGATCGTACTTCATGGGGTCGACGTTGGTGATCTCAAGACAGAAGGCGACCATGCTCCCGGCGGCCGATCCACGGCCCGGCCCCACCTTAATCCCCTGCGACTTCGCATACCGCACGAAATCCTGAACGACCAGGAAGTATCCCGGAAAGCCCATCTGCTTGATAACGCCTATCTCATATTCCAGGCGCTCTTTGTACTGGTCGCCGGCGTTGGGATAGCGCTTTTCAAAACCCTCATGGCATAGTTTTTCAAAATACTCGTCGGCGGTATAGCCCTCGGGGATGTCATAGTTTGGAAGCAAATATTCGCCGAATTTTATCTCAACATTACAGCGTTCGGCTATTTTTAAGGTGTTTTCCAGTACGCCCGGCCTGCCGGGGAACAGCGCTGCCATCTCCTCGCCCGACTTTAAGTAGAAGTTGTCGCTATTGAATTTCATCCTTGTGGTGTCGGCAA
>NZ_PFNG01000022.1:4636-4838 GCF_002791875.1 Candidatus Aquicultor secundus
GGCGATAATTGGGGTACCGGTATCTTCGGAAAGCTTGAACATCCCCTCGTTGACCTTCTTCTGCTCGGGAATACCGTGGTCCTGCACCTCCAGAAAAAAGCTCCCCCTCCCAAAGAGGGTATTGAAATAGAGTGCTTCTTCTTTGGCCGCTTCGTAATTGTCCTGCATAAGGTGCCGGGCGACTTGCCCCGCCAGGCATGCG
>NZ_PFNG01000240.1:0-2695 GCF_002791875.1 Candidatus Aquicultor secundus
ACGGATACGGTTATGTTCTCCCAGCGCTGGCCGTTCCAGTGCATGAGTTTGAGATTATGCGGGTTACCGGTTACTTGGCTCGGGTCATAAGAAACCGTTATCGTAATGTCGCCGGTATAGCTTGCGGTTGTTTGCACATCAATATAGGCGCCCCTGAATTTAAAGTTCGCCGGTTCGTTATACGGCGCATTTGTGTCTATCGAGGCCGTGGTCGTTCCATCCTTGGTAACGTTACTGAACTCTAATTGAACGCCGGGCAAGTTGACCGTAACTCCGCTTCCGCTGCCTGTTGGCTGGCTCGGTAGCGTCGATGTCGTCGCAACGCTGCTGTAATCGGACATGTTGCTCGCTGCGTCATACGCCTTGACATAGAAACCATATGAAGTACTTGGCTGAAGCCCACCAATACTAAAACTATTACCTGTGGTGCTTGCGATTTTCTGTTTGCTGCCGTTGTAGACGTTATAGCCGGTAGTGGCAACATTATCCGTTGAGACATCCCAGGAAAGCTGGATGGTACACGGGCATACAGGCATCGCTTTTACATTCGCCGGAATTGACGGCGGCGTTGCATCGATCTTAAATGCCTGGCTATTTGCAGTCTCTGTTATACCCGAGCTTGCAGAACAATAGTAGAGCGTATGCTGGCCCTCGGGAATGAGGTTGCCGGTTAGCGAACCCGGATATACCTGCCAGTTATTCGGTGAATCCCACTGGTAGTATGTCGTTCCGATCCGATCGCTGGTCAGCGTAATTGTAGGTTTAGTATTGTACCAGCCGTTGGTGCCGTTCGGGCTTGCCGGGTCAACATACAGCGATGTTACCGGTGAACTGGTCAGCAGCATCGTTGCAAATGACCAGGACTTATTTGCGGCTAGGCCGGTACCGGCCAAATCTTTCACGCCTGTGCTGATCGTTGCCGTATAAGTGGTCGAGTAATTAAGCGGGCTCGACGGACGGAAGGTGGCTGTTCTGCTCGCCGGGTCATAGGTAACCGTTCCGGTGATAGGGTTGTTATTATTGTCTTTTAAGGTAAACGTTGTGCCGTTAATGGTTGCCGGATCTATATCCTCACTAAACACGGCCGTTATATTAGTGGCTATGCTTACGTTCGTAGCCCCATCAGCCGGGCCGTTTGAAACAACCGACGGTGCGGCTTTATCTACTAGCACGGATATTCCCGAACCCACGGTCTCTACGTTTCCTGCGATGTCCGTTGCCCTTGATTTGATCGTGTAGCTTCCATCTGCCGGCAATGGCCATGAGTAGCTCCAGGCGGTGGTTCCGGATGCCGTAACCCATACGCCGTCGTTGATCGATATTTCTATCTTTGATAGCCCTGAGGATGCGGTGTCCGAGGCCGTTCCGCTAATCGTACAGCTTGTGCCGTTTAGGTGCGCTCCGTTAACCGGCGAGGTAATACCCGATGATGGAGCGGCCGTGTCTATCTTGATTAATTGCGACCTGATCGTCTCTGTGTTGTTGTAGCTATCTGTCGAGTAGAAGTAGACCGTATGCTGGCCCTCTTGCGCGCCGACACCGGCTGTAGCCGAGGTATATACGGTCCAGCCACCGGTTGACGTTGAATCCACCTGGTAATACGTTGTACCGGGCTCGTTCCTGGTTAACAAAATAGATGGTTTCGCTTTGAACCAACCGTTGCTGCCGTCAGGGCCCGACGGGTTGGTGGAAAGCGTTGTTACCGGTGGCGTCACATCACTCACGTTTAACGTAAAGGTAGCGGTTGAGCTTACCGCATTACCGGCCACGTCGACCGCTTTTACGTTCCAGGTATGTGCTCCTGCATCTAGCGGTGTTGTCATGGTATATGATGTCGATGATGCGGACAGATAATCCCTATTAAGCGATCCATCCACATAGAGCTGGTATTTTGCTACGCCGGAAACCGAATCCGAGCTGGCGGTCCATGTAAAGGTCGGCTTGGTCACGTTATTCGTCGATGAGTTGTCTGCCGGCGAGCCGATGTTGAAGGCCGCAGGGGCCGATAGGTCTACGTTGAACGCCTTGCTCTTAACGGTCTCCGTGTTGGCGGAAGTATCATCCGAATAGTAGTAGAGCGTGTGCTTTCCTTCAGGACCGGTAATGCCGCCTGTTGCATAGGTCTGCCATCCTGATGGAGAGGTTGAATCCCACTGGTAATAGGTTGCACCCGGTTCGTTTCTGGTCAACGTGATGACCGGGGCCGTCACAAACCAGCCACCGCTACCATCCGGGCTCGACGGGTTTGTGGAGAGTGCTGTTGCCGGTGGGACAACATCGGCTACGTTTATGGTAAAGGTCGATGTTGATTTCGTTGTGTTACCGGCCGAATCCACCGCTTGTATGTACCAGGTATGCGTCCCTGCGATGAGCGGGGTTGAAACGGTATATGAAGTTGACGATGGCGAGAGGCTATCCCTACTTAGCGCACCATCGATATAGAGCTGGTATTTGGCCAGGTTGATATCCGAACTCGCACCCCATGAGAATGTCGTATAGCTGGCGTTGTTTGTGCCTGAGCCATCGGCCGGTGAGCTGATGTCGAAGGCGGATGGCATAACCGTATCTACTTTAAATGCCCTGCTCTTCACGGTCTCTTTGTTGGCCGATGTGTCTTCCGAGTAATAGTAGAGCGTGTGTTGCCCTTCCGGGGCGGTAATTGTGCCGGCGTACACGATCCAGCCGGATGGTGATG
>NZ_PFNG01000240.1:2780-2974 GCF_002791875.1 Candidatus Aquicultor secundus
ATCTGTATACGATGGGCTAAGCGCTATGGTTGTTACCGGTGGGACAACATCGCTAACGGTTATGGTAAAGGTTGAAGTTGATTTTACCGTGTTGCCGGCCGAATCCACCGCTTGTATGTACCAGGTATGCGATCCCGGGGTGAGCGGGGTTGAAACGGTATATGAAGTTGACGATGGCGAGATACTATCCCTGC
>NZ_PFNG01000093.1:0-12668 GCF_002791875.1 Candidatus Aquicultor secundus
GTGTGGGAGGGTCGGCGGCGAAAGCCGCCCCCTATCCCGATCCGCATTTACCCACTGAACTGGTAATTGCTACCATATATCCTGGTAAATACCCTTAGTTTTCCATCAACGCTAAAGGATGCTGCATGTTCGCCGATATTAAGCTAAGTCGCAAAAACGATTGATAATAAAATATCGCGAACGTCTCGCATCGTTTTTACTATTTACCAATAACCGCACTAGTATTCTTACATCGATACTTACATCGATAAAAAAATCGTCACAATTTCTATTTTGCAGACCTGGCAATTATTTAGCTGGTAATCGCAAAAGAAGCAACCTTTTAGAAAGCACGTTCATAGAAACACGTCCATAGTTAAGGCCCGTACAGCGGGTGCGCGTGTCGCTTAGCGAAATGCGCTTGCACAACGCGTTTAGTATGTCGGCGGTCTAGCATTAGTATGGAAGTAGGGATTTATAATGGATAGCCATAATCAGAACCGTAATACCGTGCATATTTCAAATGATAAGCAATACCTGGAAACAAAGATTGTGCGACGTTGTGCCGTCTCAGATTTATCAAGGCTCGTAACTTTCCGCGAGAAGTGTTACGTTTGTTCGATCGATTATCGTTTGTGCGAATTCGGCCCGTGCCAGAGAAACTGGCCGGCCGGTGTTTTCAGCTAAACCTGCATCCGCAAGGAACCGGCGTTAGGAGTAACCAAGTACTCTTAACGCCGGTTTTTTCATGTGTAGAAATAAAAAATACCCTGTGCTAGAATTTCAGAAAACAGGAGGAAAGCATGATACCATATCTGGTGTTAGGGATTATCCTTACGATTGCGCTGTCGGTACTAATAGGGTTTGCAGTGTCGGCTCTTATACAATTGAAAAAAACATTGGTTAATGTTGATACCCTGGTCATGAATATGGATGGGCAGCTTAAGCCTCTCTTAAGCGAGTTAAACGATACGGTAAAGCGGGTAAACAGTGAAATTGGCCGTCTGGATGAGATCATCGGCAACATTAAAGATATCGGGGATAAAGTCAGTGCGACGACCCGGGTTGTCCATGAGATAATATCATCACCGCTGATACGGATAGCAAGCATCTCGTCGGGGGCCAAAGAGGCGATTAAGAAGTTGGTAGGAAAATAGAGGTCGTAAGTCAATAATAAACTAAAAGCGCGAATCTGACATTAACCCGGCACTAATTGGAGATTAATCAGACATTAATCAAATAAGTGAGAGTAGCGAGTTTACCGTTGCTCAGTGAGTAGCTTTTTGTTTTTTGAGGTGATGGAGAACATATGAACGAAATCGACAGAGTAGAACTGAGTTTACCGGCACAAAAAGAGTACGCAAGGCTTTTAAGACTTGCAGTTGCCGGAATCGCAAGCCGCATGAACTTTAATTACGATGGCGTTGAAGACCTTAAAATAGGCGTTGAGGAGGCCTATCTTTTAGCGATTAACGATCCCAAACAGAAGAGATTCGACCTGGCGTTTGAGATTTATCCCAACCGGCTGGAAATTCTGGCTACGGAAATCCGGGCGATCGGAGACTTAGAGGAACTGAGCCAAAAATTCGGCTTCTCGATCCTGCGCTCAGTGATGGATGAGATTGAGTGGAACAGGGTCAAGGGTGCCGGACATCTTCGCATGGTTAAAAATATTTACTAAGCATTGAGGGGGCATTTTATTTTGGCCGGCTCACCGGATAGAAAGAAAAAGAAGAACAAAACGTTAGCTTGGGATAAAGAGAGGACATTAGAACTTTTTAAACAATACAAAGAAACGTGGTCCCCTGAGATACGGGACGAATTGGTCGCCATGTATATAAACCTCGTCGAGTATCTTGCGCGCAGGTTTAGGAACAGGGGCGAGCCGATTGAGGACCTTATCCAGGTAGGAACGATCGGTCTAATCAAGGCGATCGATCGTTTTGATGTACAGCGGGCGGTCGAGTTTACTACATATGCAACTCCAACGATCGTCGGCAAAATCAAGCGCTATTTCAGGGACAAGGGATGGGCTGTAAAAGTGCCGAGGCGGCTTCAGGAGCTAAACCTTTTAGTCACTCAGGCAATGAATACGCTCACGCAAGACCTCAAGCGATCCCCGACAATTGCAGAAATAGCCGAGCGTATCGGTGTAACTTCCGAGCAGGTGATTGAGGCAATGGAGACAAGTGAAGCCTACAGTTTTGTCTCTCTTGATAGGGATTTGTCGTCGGATTCCGATGATAGTTTTTCGCTTTTAGAGTATATTGGAGAGGACGACAAAGAGCTTACCGGCATAGAGGACAGGACCTGGCTGGCCGAGGCGCTTGCCGAGTTGAGTAAACAAGAGCAGCGGATACTGTATTTAAGGTTTTTCCGCGGCCTGACCCAGACTGAGATTGCGCGAGAACTCGGGATATCGCAGATGCACGTTTCACGGTTGCTTAGAAGAACGCTTGAAATATTGCGCGAGAAAATGTTCCAAGATCGGGAGGCATAATTTGAAAACTGAAGACGGTCTGGAGCGCATCAAGGCCATCGGCATCGCCGCATGGACCTGGGTTGGCGTTATCATATTACTAAGCATGCTGTTGTTTGTGCTTTATAGCATAAACACCGTGCTTATGCCCTTTCTTTATGCGCTTGTATTTGTCTATATCTTACGGCCGGTCGTAAATTACTTAGATGACAAAGGACTTCCCAGGGTCTTTGCTCTTATTCTTTCCTATCTGGGAATAATTTTAATACTCACGCTGTTCGGCACGTATATCGGCCCTATCCTTTACAAGGAAAGCAACGGGCTGATAAACAAGATTCCCGAATACGTGACGACGACGAACGGTTATATAACAGACCTGGTAAAACAACATCCGTTCTTAAAGGGCGACCAGACCGCCGAGTTTCTGACCGGACTGGCCAATTCCTTTAAGTCGTTCCTGCAAAAGGCGGCCCTCTCGGTTCCCGAGATGACGGCAAGCCTGTTCGGCGGCATGATAAACTTTGTGCTTGCGCCGATTATTGCGTTTTATATCCTGAAAGATCTTGATGTTATCCGGACGACGGTTCGCGAGATGATTCCCGAGAAGCACAGGGTTGAGGGGATGCAAATAGTTAAGAAAATCGACCAGATCGTCGGGGGCTTTTTAAAAGGCCAGGCGCTGGTTGCGTTGACCGTGGCGATTCTCTCGGGCATTGCACTCTATGCGCTGGGCGTTGATTATGCAATACTGCTGGGCTTTATAATAGGCGTATTTAATATAATTCCGTATCTCGGGCCTATCGTCGGGGGGGCGCCGGCGGTTATAATCGCTCTTGGTACATCATGGCAATTGGCGTTAATAGTGGTTGTGGTATTACTAACCGTCCAGCAGATAGACAGCATTTTAATATCTCCGCGTATCATGAGTTCTCAGGTGAATTTGCACCCGGCGGTCGTAATATTCGCCCTCCTTGCGGGGGGCACATTACTTGGATTTGTAGGTATGCTTATAGCCATACCGATTGCGGCTGTCGGCAAGGCGCTATATCTGCACTTTAGAGAGCGCAGCAACGGCTCTGGGCCCGAGGAGCCCGATGTTCAAGAGCTTGAGTCGGCGGCCAAAGTTTAAGGGGAAATGTGGATGAAATCAAGTGAAATAAGACAATCGTTTTTAGACTTTTTTGAAAGTAAGGGCAGCAGGGTACTGCCAAGTTCATCGCTGGTTCCCGATGACCCAACCCTTCTTTTGACGGCGGCCGGTATGGTTCAGTTTAAACCGATATTTCTCGGCGAGACGAAAGTGAGTTTTTCGAGAGCCACAACCGTGCAAAAGTGCCTTCGTACGACCGACATTGAAAACGTCGGCAAGACCGCCCGGCATCTGACGTTTTTTGAGATGCTCGGTAATTTCTCGTTCGGCGATTACTTCAAGAAAGAAGCTATAGAATGGGCCTGGGAGTACGTTACGGAGCACCTAAGACTGCCGCTTGATAAGCTGTGCGTAACCATCTATGAGGACGACGACGAGGCCTTTGAAATTTGGCGCGACGTTGTCGATCTCTCGGAGGATAAGATTTTCAGGATGGGCGAGGACAATTTCTGGTCGGCGGGGCCTACCGGGCCTTGCGGCCCGAGTTCCGAGATAATGTACGATCTCGGGGCCGATTTCGGTTGCGGTGAAGCGGGGTGCACGGTGGGTTGCGATTGCGACCGGTTCCTTGAATTGTGGAACCTGGTGTTTATGCAGTACAACAGGGACGAAAACGGCAACCTGCATCCGCTGCCGAAAAAGAACATCGATACCGGGGCGGGCCTAGAGCGAATCGCCAGAATCATGCAGGGAGTTAAGAACAACTTCGAAACGGATGTGCTCAAGCCGATTATAGATACCGTCGCGAAGATCACGCGGGTAACCTATGGAGCGAGCCCCGAGAAGGATGTCTCGTTAAAAGTGATCGCCGATCATTCAAGGGCGGTCGCCTTTCTTATAAGCGACGGCGTTCTGCCATCAAACGAAGGTCGCGGCTATGTTTTGAGGCGGCTCTTGCGAAGAGCGGTCCTTCATGCCAGGCTTCTCGGCGTCGAGCAGCCGTTTATCAACCAGGTAATCGACTCGGTCGTCGAGACTATGAGGGATGCGTATCCTGAGATAGTTGATTCCAAACCGTTTATCCAGCGTATCGCGGGGCATGAGCAGACACGTTTTATGGAAACGCTGCGCCAGGGTTTAAACATCCTCGACCAGGCGATAGCCCAGGCCAAAGCAGAAGAGCGCGAGAGCCTAACGGGTGACTTCGTATTTCGACTTTACGACACGTTCGGATTCCCGCTTGAGCTGACCATAGAAATCGCAGAGGACCGCGGGCTCTCCGTTGATGAAGAAAGCTTCCGGAATCTTATGGAGGAGCAGCGCGTGCGTGCGCGGGCTTCCTGGGCGGGGGAGCGCGAGCTTAAGCACGCCGAGGTTTACGAGGAAGTGCGCGAGGAGTTTGGGAAAACCGATTTTCTTGGCTATGAGGTCGATGAGGCCGAGGCCAAGGTAAAAGCGATAATAAAGAAAACCGTTGTGGTCACCGAGGCGGTGGATGGCGACGATGTTGAAGTTATCCTGGACCGTACGCCGTTTTACGCGGAAAAGGGCGGTCAGGTTGGCGATAAGGGCGTTATTGAAACGGAATCAGGGCATGTGCGAATCACCGATATGCAAGAGCCGCTTGAGGGCGTCTACGCGCATATCGGAAAGGTTGTTTCGGGCAGGATTACGATTGACGAGCCGGTTAAAGCTACGGTCGATATCGCACGCCGCCAATCGATCAAGCGCAACCATACCGCAACCCACCTGTTGCAGTGGGCGCTTCGCCGCGTTCTCGGCGACCATGTAAAGCAGGCAGGCTCGCTCGTAGAGCCGGATCGTTTTCGTTTTGACCTGACGCATTTTGCGGGGATCACCAAAGACGAATTGCGGCGCGTCGAAGAGCTTGTAAACAGTAAGATATTTTCAAACCAGCCGGTCCGCACGTTTGTAACGTCTTACGAGTTTGCGCGGGAGACGGGCGCGACAGCGCTATTCGATCAGAAATACGGCGAGTTCGTGCGCCTGGTTGAAATAGGCAACTTCAGCAAGGAGCTGTGCGGCGGTACGCACGTATCAAATACCGGCGAGATCGGCCTCTTCAAGATAACGAGCGAGGGAAGTGTCGGCGCAAACACGCGCCGTATCGAGGGCGTCACAAACGGAGCCGCGCTTACCTATCTCTACAAAGAAGAGGATGCGCTTCTTAAAGCTGCGGGCTTACTTAAGACCGATCCGTCGCAGCTTACCGAGAGAATCGAAGGCCTGCTGCAGACGATTAAGCAGCAGTCGCAAGAGATCGAGTCCTCCAAGAAGAAGCTTGCGAAAGACGTTATAGGCGACCTTCTCTCTGAGGCGAAGCAGGTCGATGGAACGAAAGTCGTGGTCCAAAAAGTGGACGGCGCGGATATGGACAGCCTGCGCTCATACGCCGACCTAATAAGGGATAAGGTGGGGTCCGCTATCCTGCTATTGGCAAGCACGGCCGACAACAAGGTTATGCTGATCGCGGCGGCCACCCCGGATATG
Organism: Candidatus Aquicultor secundus; assembly: GCF_002791875.1. NCBI lineage: Bacteria > Bacillati > Actinomycetota > Candidatus Aquicultoria > Candidatus Aquicultorales > Candidatus Aquicultoraceae > Candidatus Aquicultor > Candidatus Aquicultor secundus. The sequence continues at coordinate 6,060 of NZ_PFNG01000093.1, forward strand.
GTGAAGGCCGGTTTTAACGCCGGCAATTTACTCAAGAAAGTCGCGCCGATTGTTGGCGGCGGCGGCGGCGGGAGACCCGGCCTTGCGCAGGCGGGAGGCAAAGAGCCCGGTGCCATAGACAAGGCGCTTGAAGAGGGCTGGAAAGAGATCCGGGAGATGCTTGGCGTAAAAGCTTAAACTGTGATGAGAATATTAGGTGTGGATTACGGGTTGCGCCGAATTGGAGTGGCGATCTCCGACCCGACGGGGAACATGGCGCAACCTTTAGTTGTGATAGAGAACCGGGGAAATGGAAGCGATATCCGGAGGATATCGCAGTTTGTTGATGAATATAAAGTGCAGGAAGTCGTTGTAGGCTTACCGGTCTCGATGTCGGGTGAAAAGGGGATTCAGGCACAAGCGGTATTAGCATACATCGAGAAGCTTAAACCCGTTCTCAAAGTGCCGGTCAAAACCTGGGATGAACGCTTGACAACATCATTCGCCGAACGTACCTTGGTAGAGTCAGATGTAAAACGGGGTCGCAGAAAAGAAATCATAGATAAAGTAGCAGCAGCTATTATACTTCAGGGTTACCTAGATTCTAAAAGGGCAGGGGAAGCCAGATAATAGAGCAACAGCCCGGAAAGCACGCGATAAAGAAACCCAAAAGGGGCATTGTAAAAAATATAATCGCAGCGATTGCACTAGGAGTAACCATCGGTGCGGTTGTCTTTGTGTCCCTGTATGCATGGAATACCCTCAACAGTAAATCAGATGAGCCCCAACAAGATGTCAAGGTAACAATAACCAACGGCATGACCGGCACCGAGATAGGAAACCTTCTGCAAAACAAGAAAGTCATTAAAAACGCTCTGATTTTTAGAGTAATGATTCGCAAGCAAGGCGTCGAGTCAGACTTCAAACCGGGCGAGTATACCCTCAAGACCAACACGGATTACGATCAGGTTATAAAGGTGCTCACCGAAGGTCCGCCGGTAAGGTATGTCGATGTTACGATACCCGAAGGCTGGACTATTAAGCAAATATCAGAGCGAATTGCGGCACATACGGGTATTAACAGGGAAGAATACCTGCAACTTGTGACTGCGGGCCAAACCGGAATCGATTATCCGTTTTTAAAAGACAATGGCGCCCCAACGAAGAATTTGGAGGGCTACCTCTATCCGCAGACCTATAGGGTTGAAAAGGATACGACGGCAGAAGAGATGGTAAACATGCAACTGGGCGAGTTCCAGAAACAAACCGCCAACCTGAATTGGGATGCTGTCAACGCTCTGGACAGAACGCCGTATCAGATTTTAATCATAGCCTCGCTGATAGAGCGCGAGACCAGGGTAGATAGCGAGAAGCCGATCGTGGCGTCGGTTATCTACAACCGGTTGAAGATAAATATGCGCCTGCAGATCGACGCGACCGTGCAGTATGCTCTTCCCGAGTGGAAGGAGCAACTGACCTATGACGACCTTAAAGTGGAGTCGCCGTATAACACGTATAAGTACGCGGGGCTTCCGCCGGGCCCGATTTGCAATCCGAGCTATTCGTCGATTGAAGCGGCGCTCAACCCGACAACGACCAAGTATCTTTATTCTGTCCTCGATAAGGACAATTCGGGCAGACACGTGTTTACTAATTCGTATAATGAGTTCTTAAACGCGAAGGCGCAGTACCAGGCCGGTCAACGAGAGCAAAAACTCCTGCAAAAGCAAGATGAATATCAGCAAGACTATCAACAGCAGCAAATGCAACAGCCAGCCGATACGACGGATCTGCCGCTTAACTAAAGGGCGTGCGCAGGTTTTGAGTCGCCTCCTACATAATTACTTCCCGATTCCCGGTGCATTGATGTTTCAACCACGTAACTGCTCTATTTATACGAGCCGATTTGCTCCCCAAGCGTATAATAATTCCCGTGATAGAGGTAAAGCGGGCTACCCTTAACCGGCTCGTGGTAGCCGACAACCTCGCCGACATACAGCGTATGAGTGCCAAGATCAAGTGAATGTATAACTTTGCACTCCAATACCGTGTATGCCGCCTTTACCAGCGGGCATTGGACGATTCTCCCCTCGAAGGTCTCTACGTTGAACTGCTTAAATTTGTCGACTCTATTCCCGGTCGTCCTACCGATAAGTTTGGCAAGCTCCATCTGCTCGGGTGAGATCGCATTTACGGCAAACTCGCCGCTTGGTTCAATAAGCGAGCGCGTATGTGAGTGGTGGCTAAGCGATACGCATACCTGCGGCGGCGCAAACGTAACGCCTGCAAGCATATTTGCGGTCATAATTCCTATCTGATCGCTAAAGGCGCCGGTAATAAAGACAACGGGGCCTCCAATTGCTCCCATAGCTTTTTTGCCGGTGAATTCTCTTCGCATATGTCCTCCTAACAACTTAGTCCTGATTTTATATTATTAATATTACCAATTTTAGCGTAAGGGTTGGCAAACACATGTGAATCGAGCGATGATACCTAAAACACTTCGAGAAAACACCGGCTTTGATCAGGTATATACCCGCCCGAGTACCGAGTATAGCGTCGGCGATAGGTTTAGTATATCATGATATCATGCTTGCATTTTAATAATTACCGATATTAACCACACGCTATTGCAGAAAACCCGTAACTATTTGGCAGATATTATGTAAGCGGTTTGCAATAAAGCCGACTTTCCGATGTGAAATTATACTATCAGGCGGTGGTTACACATTCTGGAGACCTAGGATGCAAAAGCTTTCTCAGCCCAAAACGATACTTTGCCCGCTTCCGCAAATCGGTGAAGCCAGTGCCTTATGTGCCCAGGATAAATGCAGCGCTTTTGATCGGACAACCAATGACTGCCCCTACATGATGGCGGTCCGCAAATTCAGCACCCCCCAACAGGCTCAAGAACCAAACGACTCTCTTTTATCGCATGGCTATAATTTTTTGACTATCTACGAAAAGCACTCTAAGCGCATTTACAATATCGCCTACCACATGCTTAAGAATAAAGAAGACGCCGAAGACATTTCGCAAGAGACGTTCATCCGCGCCTATAAGAACATACCGACTATTGACCCTGGCGTGCCTGTTTATGCATGGCTATGCCGGGTGGCAACCAATCTCTGCATAGATAAAATAAGAAAAGAAAAAGACCGTCGGCCCGCTCACATCGATATATGCGTAAATCCGAGCATCATTGAGAAAAAAATGGCTCATCTTATTCAAGTAATAGACGAGGAACCGGCTATTGAGCCCGATGAACAGGTGGCGTTGATCAATAAAATCATGGATCAAATGCCTCCCCGATACTGCCAGATACTCATGCTTCGCATCTGTGAGGGTCTTCCGTCAAAAGGGGTTGCGGAGATGTTGAACACTACGCCTTCGGCGGTAGATACCTTGTTCTTCAGGGCAAAAAAGAAATTCAAGGCCATATACCGGCAACTAACGCTCTTCTTAGTGATTAATATTCTGATAAGTTATCTCTTAGATAACATTGATGCAATCGCATTCCAAATCGGCGAAAAATTGTTGTAAAAAATATCTACGATTAGTGAAAGATTTCACCAAAAGAAACGTCTTATCATATAGATAATTGTTTGACGTTCTAGGTGAAGGTGTGCCACTCCGATCTGGGTCTCTCACATGTTAAAAGACCGCTCAGTATAAAGAAACGCCTGCTACCGTCATTAATTATGAGCACTTTTTGTTCCTATTCTTACCGTTAAAAGGGTTCGATTCTTGTTAATTAATCACTTACTTAGTGCTGATCAGAATTACTAATAGGAAAGGAGGTGAAATTTTATGAAAAAACGTGTATTAGTATTGGCGCTTGCACTTATAATGGTGCTTGCGTTATCCGTATCCATAGCTTTTGCAGGTAAAGCTCCATCGCCAACGGTTAGTATTACAGCTCCAGCTAATGGTGCTACCGTTTCTGGTGCTACAGTTGCTATTTCGGCCGATTGTGCTAGTGGTGGTAGCGGCTACACGGTTACGGGTGTTACCTATGCTGTTGATGGCGGTACTGCTGTTGCCATGACCGGCCCGAACGGAGCTGCATCGGGCACTTGGACCGCTAACTGGAATTCTACCGGCGTTGCCGATGGTTCACACACCATCGCCGTTACCGCAACGAACTCGCGTAGGAAAGCAACCACGAGTTCAGTTACCGTAAACGTAAGTAACGGTGGTGGAAGCGGTACTGGCGCATATGCGTTACTTGCCTATAACGACCTCGGAATGCACTGCGCATGCCCGAATACGGATTACATGATCTTGTTGCCGCCGTTTAACACGGTTCGCGCTCAGGTAATAAAGAGAATGAGTTCTAGCCCAGAGGTCGTTACCAGCGGTATTACCGTTGAGTACGATTCGGTGGAGAACACCGAGCAGAACCTATTGCAAGACGCCGAGTATGTCAAGTGGTTGGATAACGCCGAGCACTACTTCCCGGGTTGCGGTATCAGCAGAACCAATATCGTCGGCCTTACCGGCAACAGGCTTGATGGCCAAATGAAGGTTGATGGTAATAACTGGATTGCTGACGGAATTCCGAACTATCCGGCTATTGATCCGAATGGTCTTCTTGACTACTTCGGCCAGAAGAGAAATCCTTATCTGACGGTGAACGTTACCGCTAAGGACACTGCGGGTACGGTACTTGCGAAGACATCTACGGTAGTTCCGGTCTCCTTCGGAGGCTGCTGTAATTGCCACTACAAACTGGCGCAGGATGTTCTTGGAGTATCCAATCCTACACAGGATCAGTCATTTAAGGTTATGTGTGATGCGCACCTTAGAGATACCGGCGTTAATATCTATGCGATGAAGCCGGTTAGGTGCTCAACATGCCATGCCGACCCGGCGGTAGGCGAGAATACCAACAAGAACTGCACCACAACATTCTCGCAGGCGCTGCATGTTTTCCATGCCAACAATGCAAAAGTGAAAACATATGCTCCGAATATTGACAATGATTGCTATCAATGCCATCCGGATGCAACCAGCGTAAAATGCTATCGCGGCGTACATCAGAACAGCGGCTATGATTCTGACCTTACGTTGTGGTGTAGCGATTGTCACGGCACGATCCTTAACAGGAAGGATAGAACGGATTACAGCACACCGTGGAAGTACAACTCACTTCCCAAGTGCGGTCAATCTGATTGCCACACGGGCAGTTATACGGAGAACGCTTCGACCGCTTCGCTTTTCGGCCTGTATCTCTCAAGCTCAGGTCACAAAAGCGATCGAATTGATTGCCTAACCTGCCATGGCTCACCGCACTCAGAGTTACCTTCAACGATGAGTAAGGATAATGCTCAGAACCTGGCGGTACAGAACGATTCCAGGGCAATTGGTGTCTGTGATACTTGTCATATAGGCAAGGGCACAACATGGAAAGTACCACCGCATTAAAATATTTGTGGTGGAAAATGTAACAAAAAAACAGAGAAGGGCTTCTTTCTAGCCCTTCTCTGTTATATTTAATTTAGCATGAATGTTGTTATTAGCCGGGGGTTAAAGATGAGAAACAAAACATGGATTTATTCCCTATCGCTTATTATACTGCTGATGATTGCTTCTACGGGGTGCACATCCACGCCGCAAGCCCCCAAAACTCAGGAGGGTAATTTAGCAAACCAACCATTAAAACTAACAAAAGAATTCAAATTTGACAAAAAGAAGACGGGGGAATTTGTTGAAGGCGCTCAACTTGGGAAAGATTTCCCTCTTTCCACAACTTATGGGTATTATTATGTGTACTCGATGAGCGCCCTGGGACAAGAAATAAAAAAGCAGCACCAAGACAAGCTCATATCCGCTCTAAAGAAAACCCAAGCGGAAGACGGTGGGTTTACCTGGGATACGCATACTAAGGGTTCTGATATGTACGATACCCACTGCGCTGTTTGGACGCTAAAAAAGCTTGGAGCGCTTGATCAAATGGATACCGCAAAAGTTGAGGAGTTTATCAAGTCATGTTCAAACAAAGACGGCGGTTTTTGTCTTAGTCCCGGCCAGGAATCGCGGCCGATTGATACATACTATTGTGTTGCAACCCTGAATACTCTTGGAAAACTATCCAGTGCAGATAAATCCTCGATAGAAGGATATCTTAAGCCCCTTCAAGCAAAAGACGGGGGTTTTGCGCTAAGAAAAGACATCCCGGGGAACGTGCAGTGCACATATGCCGCTTTGCATGTGTTAAATATGATGGATTTGCTAGACATAGTAGATAAGGAAAAAACCACGGCCTTTTTAGTAAGCGACCAGGCAAAAGATGGCGGTTTTGGCTACATGGTTGGTGATAAAAATATCAACAGCCCCGAGAACGCATATTATGTGCTTTCATCCCTGCGCCTCCTTGATTCATTGGATAAAATCAAGGCGAAACCGCTTTCGACTTTCTTAAAAGATCGTTATGTGGGCGATGGTGGCTTTTGCGATGTCTATTACGGTAATTCAAAGTACCCATCTACCTATTACGGAATAGGATGTCTAGCTGAGCTAGGATATGTTAAGAATCCCTAAATTGTCAATTAGGTCTAGTATCAGAACACCATAATTATTGTGTCATTCTAAACGCCGGCAATTGTCATTCTGAGCAGGTCCTTCGCT
>NZ_PFNG01000100.1:0-218 GCF_002791875.1 Candidatus Aquicultor secundus
GCGATTATGCAGCTAAACAGAAAACCTGGCTATTGGAAAAAAAGGATAAAATAAACATAAAGGTCTCGAAGACTTCTTCTACACAGGAAAGAAGAAAGGGATAAAACCTGAACACGCCGATCGGCTTAAGAGAATTCTTGATAGATTAAATGCTGCAAATGAAATAAAAGATATGAATTATCCAGGTTCTAACTTGCACAAACTAACAGGAGATAAAA
>NZ_PFNG01000100.1:240-3033 GCF_002791875.1 Candidatus Aquicultor secundus
GATGGCGGTGCTTATGTCGTCGATTATGACGATTATCATTAAGGGGTGAAAGCGTGAAAAGACAACCAACGCATCCTGGTAAGATTATAAAAGAAGATTATTTAAAACCTTTATCCCTAACCATAAACGAGTTAGCATCGATTCTTGGTATCTCAAGAAAGACATTATCAAAGATTATAAATGAAAGAAGTGCTGTTACTCCGAATATGGCACTTCGTTTATCTCGCGCGTTTGATACGACCCCTGATTTTTGGCTTAATCTGCAAAAGAATTATGATTTATGGCAGGCCGAGCATGCATCAAATGAGTGGCAGAGGGTGAAACCGCTCTCTTCTCAATTACTTCACTCACGTATATAGGATAGGGAAGCCCATGCATCTTGGCATTCATTCGCAACCCACCTATTGGAAGGCGGTTATGATATTCGAACGGTCCAGGAACTCCTGGGTCACAAAGACGTAAAAACAACCATGATTTACACACATGTCCTCAACCGTGGACCGGCTGGGGTTCGCAGCCCAATCGATATGTTGTAAGGTTAAATAAGGCAGTTTAGAGAGGATTATATACCGATCCGTATAAGACACCATAGTAAAACAGCGTTTAGTTAAAACAGGTTCATTTAGCACTGGTTATAGCAACAAGCGATGTATTTCTAGAGGCGTCTTATACGGGCACAAGCAGCAATTTTGGAGTATTATGCGGATTAGTATAAACATTGTTCGTCCGCCCGCCTGCGGCGAACGAACCAGCACGGCTCATCCGCGGCCCCGTTATGCGTCTGAAAAATTATAATAGAAAATCTTGATTTTTCGCAAACAAGACTACATTATTAAATAGCAAAGGATAATTGATAAATTATTTGAGGTGAAAAGATAATGAAAACAATAAAATATGTTTATTGGGAAGACGAGGGAATGTGGCTTGGTTATCTAGCCGAATATCCTGATTATATGACCCAAGGGGGAACCCTTGATGAATTAAAAGAAAACTTAAAAGATATATATAAGGAATTAACCAGTAGTTCGATTCCGTCAGTTCGTAAAGTTGCTGAGCTGAAAGTCTCGTGAAACGAAAAGACTTAATTAAGAAAATCGAGGAAATGGGATGTGCATTTATAAGACGCGGTGGAAATCACGATTGGTACCAAAATCCCGAGACTAAAATTTCCCAGCCTATCCCAAGACATCGAGAAATCAACGAAAGCCTTGCCAGACATATTATAAAAATGCTTGGGAAAGACGCATAACTACAGGCCGACGTGATGATTTGTTACGTATTGATCGCATGCTTTAAATTATCAACAAAGCGCCTAACAAATCACTCCAGCGGGCGGTGACAGTCCTCGGCAAGCGAAGCATTACCGCAGACGCCGCACTGAGGCTTGCAAGGTTCTTTGCTGCCACCCAACAACACGATTCAGCGGAAGCCTAGCTAACAGCAAAAATCTTGGAAGAACACCACATAATTCGCGTTCCGGTTGTTAACAAAGGGGACATTCCCACGCCGTGTCTCCGGGAGAACCAAGCGGAGATAGCTCCGGGACTCGTTCTTGCCAACACGCCGAACGTTACTAATAGTATGGCTAAAAAAAATTATTCCGCATCCTCACGCATTCTTGAAAAGAGATATACCAGGTAAAGAAGTTGATTAGCTTGGCCTGAGAGCCATTGTTTCTATGCTAAAAAAGTATTACGTGATTTATGCCTGGGGAGGTATAGGATGAGGAGCCCGCGTATCAATATAATGAAGAGGAACCACCGGGGGCTAAGGCCCAAGAGCAATAAACCAAGCACTATTCTTGTCTAATCGAACTAATTATTCTTGTTTAATCAAACCAATAAATCTAGCATTTATGCAGCTAATGGCCTTAGCCTCCCTAATTTTACGCATCATCTTATAGGCATCGAGAGAGCTAACCCGTGGTTACCCCGCATCCTCTCAATTCAAACCGCACGATTATAAACCGCCCCTAAAAGTTACTCCCAAAAGCTTAAATAAACGCAAATCTAGAGGAGGGTAAGGTTAAACATACGTCATGAGGAACCCGACGTAGGCTGTGTGCACAGGGCTTATTTTAGGTAAATCTCGTCTATGGATAGTCAACCCACCCCCAGCATTTTATACTAGAGAAGGGAGTATATTATTTTGAAGAATTCGAACAGGAAAACATCATTACATATGGCACTGATTATGATGGCCGGTATTGTGTTGTTTGTCGCCGGGTGTTCTTCGGCCCCGAGGCAGCTTGTGTTTGAGGCCAAAAAGCGGGTAGAGGCGTTAAACTTTTCTAATAAAAAACCTGATGTAAAGAAAGCTATCTCGAGCAGGGGTGAGCCGAAGCCGGTGACCTTGGTGAATGAGGCCTCGCAAGAACCGTTTGATCCGGCTTCGGTAGCCGATTCGGATATTGTGACATTGACCACGTCGTACAAGGTAACAGCTCATGGCCAAGCGGATGCGGGGGGAACGTCGGGTTGGAATGGGCATTCAAAGGTCGTTATGACGACGCTGATCCCAAAAACGGTGGAGGGTAAGCAGAAGGTACTAAGCACGGATTTTAATGTAAAACCGACAAAGGTATTTGATCTGGGGGACAATCGGTACGCGCAGTTCGATGTAGGGAATGCGAAGCAGGACTTTACTATCCGGGTCATAACAAAGATCAAGCTGTTCAGGTACGACCTGTCTGTCGCGCTTAATAACAAAGCGGTAACAACTTTAAACAATAAAGACCTTAAAGAGTATCTGAAGGCCGAGAAATATATCGAGACCGGTGATCCGACGATTAAG
>NZ_PFNG01000223.1:0-371 GCF_002791875.1 Candidatus Aquicultor secundus
AAGGGGTTAGAACATTTTTCGGATTTCTGGCACGCCCCCTTACCGGATTATTCGTTTAAAGGATGGGGAAAAGCGCCGTTTTTGCATAGCGCCTTTGCCTACATCGTCTCTGCTGCGGTCGGCGTTGCCATTGTTGTGGCCTTAGCCTATTTGTTGGGCAAGCTACTTGCTAAGAAAGAAAAGGACAACGGAGTCCTTAATTAGTTATGAACTCACAAACATTGCCCCAGTGGCTTACGCAAAAAGAACAATTCAATACGGCCGAGGACGGATTAAAGTCTAACAAGAGACATAACTTTCTTGAAAAGACGCTTGTCGGCATATCCTCAGCGATAAAAGAAGCTATTTTTTCCGAGCGATATGCCGGCCTT
>NZ_PFNG01000223.1:403-3216 GCF_002791875.1 Candidatus Aquicultor secundus
AGTGGTCTCATTTATACTGTTACTCTTAGCGGCTAGTTTAGCGCACAATATATCGGTTATTGTTTCGATCTATTGCTTAACTTTAGTACTGGCCTATTTTTCACGCATCCCGTTAGGATTCTTTATCGGGCGCGTGTGGCTGTTTATTCCGCTCTACACGGGTATTGTCGTCTTCCCGGCTATTTTTAGCTTCATAACACCGGGGAAGCCAATTCTAGCGCTTGGCTCAGTCGCTATAACCGAGCAAGGAGTTACGTCGGCAATTACGCTCATAACCCGTGTCGGGGCATCCGTCTCCATAGCCGTTTTACTGGTTTTAACAACAAGGTGGGAGAAACTCATGCGCGCTCTTCACGTGCTCTATATCCCACAAACATTTATCCTGGTTTTGGAGATGACCTACCGGTACATATTTTTCTTTCTAAAGATCCTAAGCGATATGCATCTTGCAAGAAAAAGTAGAACCATTCAAACGTTATCAGGCAGTGAAAACAGACGCTGGATAACGTCAAGGATGGGCGTGCTCTTTAAAAAGTCCCAGCTTTTTAGCGAGCAGGTGTACTTAGCGATGCTCTCACGAGGCTATACCGGAGACCCCAAAGCAGTAAAACCGGGTAGGGCGAGGCATGTTGATTATGCCTGGCTTTTTGCTTCAGCCGGCATATTGGCCCTTGTTATTCTACTAAATTACCGCTTGGGTTAAGCAGTAATCAGAGGATTATGGTAATGGTATTTGAGGTTAAAGACGTAGTATATAAGTACGCCGATGATTCACCGGCTTTAGACGGTGTGAGCTTTAGGGCTAAAGCCGGGGAAAAGGTGGCCATACTGGGCGCAAACGGGAGCGGCAAATCAACGCTGCTTCACATCCTCGATGGCCTGTATTTTCCGGTCTCAGGTAGCGTCCATGCATTTGGCCGGCCTCTAACCGAAGAAAGCTTGCATGATATGAGCCTTGCAAAAGAGTTTCGGCGCCGTGTGGGTTTTGTATTTCAAAACCCGGATGTTCAGCTTTTCTCATCAACCGTTTGGGATGAGGTTGCCTTTGGCCCACTGCAACTCGGCTTAACGGATAGTGAGGTCAGCCGGCGGGTAAACGATGTGCTTGAAATGCTCAATCTTAAGAAGGTAGCAAACCGACACCCATACAACTTAAGCGGTGGAGAGAAAAAGAAGGTTGCAATCGCCTCTGTGCTTGCGTGCAACCCGGATGTATTGCTGTTAGATGAGCCAACTGCCGGGCTTGATCCAAAAACTCAGGCTTGGGTTGTTGATTGCATCGTTGGGCTTAACCGGGCGGGAAAGACCATCATAACGGCAACGCACGATTTAAGCACAGTCCGGGAAACCGCCGATCGCATTTATATCTTGGGCGAGGAGCATAAAGTCATTGCCGAAGGAAACCCAGCCGGGCTTTTACAAGATGAAGAGCTTTTAATCAGAGGAAACCTTGCGCACTATCACGTCCACAGGCACGGCTTGCTAACCCACGCCCACGCCCATCGCCACCTGACACACGATCATCACGAACCGCATGATGCTTAGATTGGAGGGGGCAAGGGGGATTCGAACCCACTTTATTTCTTGAAAAAACTTGGTCAGGGCTTAAGGTTAGCACAATAAGATTTATTAACTGTTTGAATACCGTCCACTTAGGGCAGCAATGCACTCCGGGTGTCGCGTATGCTGCAGGGCTAACAAACCGCAATGCCCGGCATGATTGCAAATCGCACTTGCCCGCATACCTGCCTTTATGCTACACTACCAAAGATTACACACGCTGGTGGATTCTGTTCCGGTGCCTTCGGGTCGAACAGGAGCTGAAGCCGGCGGAGGATAAAAAACCATAGAAAGGAGGTGCAACTATGGCAGTTGTTTCCATGAAGCACCTTTTAGAGGCGGGAGTCCACTTCGGGCACCAGACCCGACGCTGGAACCCAAAAATGAAGACGTACATCTTCACGGAGAGAAACGGTATCTACATTATCGACCTCCAGCAGACCCTCGCACTTCTTGAGAAAGCCCACGCATTCATCAAAGAAATAGCCGGTAACGGCGAGCAAATCCTCTTTGTGGGGACGAAGAAGCAGGCCCAGGAGGCCGTGCGCGAGGAGGCTACAAAGGCGGCCATGCCGTTTGTCAACTATCGCTGGCTGGGTGGTATGCTTACCAACTTCAAGACGATCCACGGCCGTGTAAAAAGGCTTGAGAACCTCGAGAAAATAGGCGAGGAAGCGCCGTCGCATATGTCCAAGAAAGAACTTCTCAAGGTAGGCGTCGAGAAGGTTAAACTCGAGCGCAACCTTGGCGGCATCAGGACGATGAACAGGCTTCCGGGAGCGGTGTTTATCATCGACCCAAGGAAGGAGCGGATCGCCGTCCAGGAGGCGAGGCGTCTAGAGATCCCGATCGTCGCAATCGTCGATACGAACTGCGACCCGGACGAAATCGATTACGTAATCCCGGGCAACGACGATGCGATCCGCGCGGTCACATTGATGACACGGGTAATCGCCGATGCGGCTCTTGAGGGTCGCGAGACATACTATGCCGCACTAGGTCGCGAGCAAGCCGCCGAAGTTGCCTCTAAGGAAGTGAAAGCCCCCGAAGAGACACCGGCGCTCCACGTAAAGGATGTCCCACAACCGGCTGCAGCGACTGAAGAAGCAGCAATTAACGCGGAAGCTAAGAAATAAAAAGCGTAGTTGAATATAGTTGAATAGATTGACTACTGCTGATTGTATTCGACATACGACACAATGGTTACCCGTTTTCATGCGCGTGGAAGCGGGTAACTGAGTGTCGGAGTACGA
>NZ_PFNG01000223.1:3234-5401 GCF_002791875.1 Candidatus Aquicultor secundus
GTTTGAAGTGAGAGGGCCTAGGCTTAGAAAAGTGATTATTAATAGATAGCTTAAGTGGATTTTATAAGGGGGTTTGGAAATGAAGATAACAGCGGCTGCTGTTAATGAGTTGAGAAAGATAACCGGGGCCGGCATGATGGATTGCAAGAAAGCACTCCAGGAAGCAAACGGCGATATCGTTGGCGCGACCGATATCTTAAGGAAAAAAGGCCTGGCATCCCTTGCCAAAAGGGCGGGTCGCGAGGCAAAAGAGGGTGTTGTCGATTCATATATTCATGCGGGAGGAAAAATCGGCGTCCTAGTAGAAGTTAACAGCGAAACCGATTTCGTGGCGAGAAGCGATGACTTCAAGCAGTTCGTACATGATATCGCGCTGCAGATCGCAGCAGGCAATCCATTATATGTAACAAGAGAAGACGTCCCGGACGATGTCATTGCGAAGGAGGCGGAGATCTACCGCGCACAGGGCGTCGAAGAAGGCAAACCGGACAACGTTCTCGATAAAATCGCCACGGGTAGGCTCGAGAAATACTATACACAGGTAGTGCTGATGGAACAGGTATTTGTTAAGAATCCGGACCTAACGATGAATGACTACCTCGGTGAAATCGCAGCCAAACTCGGTGAGAACATCGGCGTAAGGCGTTTTGTGCGCTACGAGCTGGGCGAAACTATTTAGTTTCGTGCTGCTGTGCATTGTAGTACCGCTCGTTTCATAAACTGTTGATTAAAAAGCCATAGCCGTGAGCCCACGTCACACGGGTGTTCTGGTATTATAACTATAGCATCACGGTTATGTGGATTTACCTTACCACATTGGAAGAGAGCGTGAGAGATGACTCAATACAAGTATAAAAGGGTGCTTCTTAAACTCAGCGGGCAGGCGCTTGCCGGAACGGGCGGCTATGGCATCGATCCCGAAGTAATGCGCTCTATCGCACAGCAAATCAAAGAGCTTTACGACGACCACATCGAACTGGCAATCGTAGTAGGCGGGGGAAATATATTTCGTGGATTTGAAGCCAGCGCCCGCGGTATGGATAGAACGACCGCGGACTATATCGGCATGCTCGCAACCGTTATGAACGCGATGGCGCTGCAGGAGGCCATGGAGAGGGAAGGCGTAAACACAAGGGTTCAATCGGCTATAACCATGCAGGAAGTGGCCGAGCCCTACATTCGGCGCCGCGCCATGCGCCACCTTGAAAAGGGTCGCGTGGTAATCTTTGCCGCAGGGACGGGCAACCCGTTCTTCAGCACAGATACGGCGGCCGCGCTCAGGGCGCTTGAGATAGGCGCAGACGCCATTCTTAAAGCCACGCGGGTCGACGGCGTCTACGACTCTGACCCGGAGAAAAACCCGAATGCAAAGCGCTTTTCGCAGTTGACATATATCGAGGTCCTCAACAAGGGGCTGCGCGTCATGGATACCACGGCTATTTCTCTCTGCATGGACAACAACATACCTATCATTGTGTTTAATATAACCAAGCCGAATAACATCCAACGGGTTCTCGAAGGAGAAGATATAGGTACCATAGTTCAAGGAGGGAAATAAGATGGTGCAAGATGTGCTTTCTCAATCTGAAGAAAAGATGAAAAAGGCTGTTGCGGCGATAAAGAGCGAGTTTGCAGGGGTGCGGACCGGCCGCGCCTCGGCGTTTTTATTCGACAGGATAAACGTTGACTATTATGGCACGAAAACACTGCTGAAGCAGATGGCAAGCATCAGCACGCCCGAGGCGCAGCTTGCGATCATCCAGCCATGGGATAAATCCGCGATAGGTGCGATTGAAAAGGCAATTATGATGTCCGACCTCGGCGTTAATCCCTCGAATGACGGAAATGTGGTCAGGGTACCCTTCCCGCCGCTTAGCGAGGAGAGAAGAAAAGACTTCGTAAAACTGGTCAAAAAGATGGCCGAAGAAGGCAAGGTCGGCGTCCGAAACGTTCGCCATGAGGCACGTGACGACCTTAAGGATCTCGAAGACGAGAAAATGATCTCTGAGGACGACAGGAAACGCGCCGAGAAAAAAGTCGACGAACTCACTGAAAAATACGTAAAAGAAATCGACGCCCTCCTGCACCACAAAGAGAAGGAGATAATGGAAGTCTAGAAGACCGGTTAATGGGTTTATAGATAATAGATTAATGGGTTTATAGATAA
>NZ_PFNG01000223.1:5412-7577 GCF_002791875.1 Candidatus Aquicultor secundus
GATAGTGGGTCTTGGTAGGCGGGTCTAGCTTGAGGGTTGTTAGCGGAGCTAGTGGCTAGATGTCATTCTGAGCGAATGCGAAGAATCTCGGGTGCACATACCGTGATTGTCACTTACTAACATCTAGGCGTAGTTTACCATTGTAAGATGGATGGTTTTAAAACTATAAAGCAGTACCCCGATAATCGGGCTAAAAGAAGGTAAAGACGTTTGGCAAAAATAGGGTTGGGTCTTCGCGGAAAGGTACATAAATCGGGCGGAGACCTTTCTATGGAAGAAGTAAAAAAGGGCATTATACCGCAACACGTCGCCGTCATCATGGACGGTAACGGAAGATGGGCAAAAAAGAGAAGGCAGCCGAGGCTTGCCGGTCACAGGGCCGGCGCTAAAGCGATACGCGGCATCGTCGAAATTGCAACGGAAGTCGGCGTTGAATACCTTACCCTCTATACGTTTTCAACCGAGAACTGGCGTAGACCCCAGGAGGAAGTCCTAGGGCTGATGCAGCTGTTCGAGGAACAACTTGAAAAGGACCTCGACGAACTCGATCGGCAAGGGGTTAAGATACGCGTAATCGGCAGGCTGGATGAAGTGCGCGAGAGCACGCGCAACGCCTTTCTTCGTGCGGTCGAGCGTACTAAAGACAACTCAAAGCTCAACCTAATAATAGCCCTTAACTACAGCGGCCGCGCCGAAATTCTGGATACCGCGAAGGCACTTTGCGCCGCCGTAAAAGAAGGAAAAGAAACAAGCGATTTCGATGAGGAAATCTTCTCCCGTTACATGTATACTTCTAATATACCAGACCCCGAGCTACTTATCCGAACGAGCGGCGAAATGCGAATCAGCAACTTCCTCCTCTGGCAAATCGCGTATGCTGAGATATGGATAACGGACAAGCTGTGGCCTGATTTTAGCAAGAAAGATTTTATCCAAGCGATTGCAGATTTTCAAACACGTAGAAGAAGATTTGGCGGATTAGACGAGGATTAGTAACAGCATAACAGAGCATAATAGAGCACATACAGGAGCTGCAAATGCTTAGAGAACGTGTTATTAGCGCACTGGTCGGCGTTCCGGTCATCGTTTTATTTTTGTTGTTGGGGAGATACTTTTTTGCCTTTCTTGTAGCGGCCATCGTTGTGGTAAGCATTGACGAACTCTACTCGATGTTCCTGCTTAGAGACCTCAAACCAAATGTGATAATCGGGGTCGCGGGAGGGATTGCAATAGTCGCGGGGGCGCTCTTAGGGAGCGCCACCGGCCTGGTACTGGCGCTATCGCTGGCGGTTATCGTAACGCTGGTATGGCAGATATTAACGCAGGGGAGCGTGGTTAATACAGGACTCACCTTTATCGGCCTGGTATATATCGCGTTTTCGCTTAGCCACATGGTTTTACAATACGACCTCAATGATGGACGTATCGGCGTGCTCCTTGTGTTTGTCGGCACCTGGGCAAGCGATATCGCCGCCTATTCAATAGGCAGGGCGATCGGTAAACGCAAACTAGCGCCGACAATAAGCGCCAATAAGACAGTTGAAGGAGGCATCGCCGGATTAGTGACGCCGGCGATAGTTTTGGGCGGGTTATTCCTGCTGCCGTGGTTGCCGTTTGTTGCAAAGCAGGGCATACCGCTAACGCTCATCGAGGGCATCGGTATGGGTCTTGTCATCGGTTTTGCGGCGCCGATAGGCGACCTTGTGGAGTCGAGGATAAAGCGAGAAATGCGCGTAAAAGATACCGGCACTATAATCCCCGGCCACGGTGGCTTCCTGGATAGATTTGACAGTGTTATATTTACAGCAATAGTCGGATACTACTTCTGGCTCGTAATCACGTAAATAGCTATCAGCTATCAGCTTAAGAGAGTGGGTTTTAGTAGGCAGTGGGGAGTATGCAGTAAGCAGCATGAAGATGAAAATAGCAATGTAGGGCTTAAGCTAGTCTCCGCCCACACCACCGTGCTTGTGTCGAGAAGGGCCGAGACAAGCTTAAGCCCCTATGGATGCTAGCTGTCATTCTGAAGGAGCGAAGCGACTGAAGAATCTAGGGTGCAGTGCCTTTTTTGTAGCAGGAGGGTCTAAGCTTAGATAGAGTTAGAGTGAAGACTTCTTAGCACAGTGAATCAAAGCTTAGACATACTCAGTGACAGAAGTACGTGA
>NZ_PFNG01000236.1:0-12804 GCF_002791875.1 Candidatus Aquicultor secundus
CGGGGCGACAGGATTTGAACCTGCGACCACACGGCCCCCAGCCGTGTGCGCTACCAAACTGCGCTACGCCCCGTTTTTTGTTTCGCGCTAATTCTTAACGCGTTGTTATTATACCAAATATTCTTAACTTTCGGAATTTCATGATAACTATTACCCAAAAAACCTTTACATGCTACATTAAACCGCCCGGTCCATATTTTCAATCTCAAGCTGGATGAATTTCTCACGGTATTCCGGCACAGTGAGTATGGGGGGCTTCATGGTTTCCTCGATCGACTTCGCATCCAGGTAAAACTGGTCGGGTTCATGTTTAATCAGTTTCATTGTTTTATTGATCTCGTTGAGCAATTCAACACGATGGCGCTGCTCTAACTTATCGATAATCACCTGGATTATCGCAAAGGACATTTTACTGAGGCTCTCCAGCGATTGGTTGCGATGAATACGCTCTACCAGGTCCACCTGACCCATGACGTCGAGGCCGAATTGTTCGAGAATATTTAGCAATAAACCGGTCTCGACGCCGTAACCGTTGTGAAAACCTATCTGCTCAAGGATTTCGCGTCGGCCCGCATACTCGCCCGAGAGCGGCTGGACAAAACCGGATAACTCGGGGAAAAATAGGTTAAGCAGCGGGCGTGCGGTCAGCTCGGTTACCCGGCCGCCGCCGGTTTCGATAAGCTGATCGCCGATCTTAACGGGTCGCCTGTAAAAGCCCTTTACGTATTTTATGTCGGGATATTTTATGAGCGGGCCGACCAACCCGTAGACGAATCGGGGGTGGATATTCTTTATATCGGTATCTATCCAGGCTATTATGTCCCCCTTAAGCGCACAGAGGCTTTTCCAGAGCGCCCCACCTTTTCCCAAATGCGAGCCCCACTCGGGCAATATATCGCTTTCCTGCAAGACTTTCACGCCAAGGCTTCCCGCTATTTGAACCGTAGAATCTATAGAATCGCTATCAACAACTGCGATCTCGTCGATGAGGGGATACCGATCGCACAAATTAGTCTTTATTGTTTCGATGATGATGCCGATCGTCTGCTCCTCGTTCAGGGTGGGCAACCCTAAACTTATCGTTAAACCTTGCTTGCGCTTGGCTTCGACCAACTTTTCGATATCCGAAAAGTCATCCGCGTGAAACGTGTTTTCGGCGAACCACTTATCTACAATATCTGAGATCGGCAACATAATCTTCCCATTGCTGCCATTGCTACCGTTTTTACCGCCTCCATTCTTCTTACGAGGCAGAAATTCAGGGGGTGGCGATATCCTCTCTGGTGCCGTAGATGCTTTTGTAATTATTACGGTTGCTGTAGTATTCTCTAAAATTGATGCGACAACCCGATCGGCGCTATATCCGTTCGACCCTGTAGCGGGAGCGGCCGCTACTATGAGATCGTGGTCGCCGGCGTTTACATCTATTGATGAAGCCAGATCCATTTCTTCACCGTAGTTACTCCGCTTGCGCATATGGACAATTGTAAGCTCTGCGCCACGGTTGCCCGCTACCGACAGCGCTGTTTCCATAACCAAATCTGTATCCGGCCCACCTTGCAGACACACGAGAACCCTCTTGTAATGGTGAGCAATCCCCGGCTTGACGATGATCACATCAACGGGCGATTCGGTAATAAGCTCGTTAAGGAGGATGTCGTAATGGGGATTCGTATGGTTCTCATGCGACCACGGTACAATCATAAGATTGTAGTTATCGCCCTCAAGGGTGTCTTTGATCGTCTGCCATATGTTCCGAGAAACCTTAACGAGGTTACTTAGTTCGATCCTTTGCCCACCATCAACTATATCATGCATAATATCTTGCATATCATTCGCTTCGAGCAGCCGGCGGTAATCCCGCGCAGGCAAAGCCCCCGTGCTTAAAGACGCTTCTCCCGCAACCTCCACTATCCCGAGGACTACAAGCCTCGCTTTTTTTCCAGTAAGAATTGTCGAGGCGAACTCTACGGCCTCTATGCTTGTTTTTCCTCCTATCAACGGCAGTAAAACCGTGTAATCAGAAGAGGAACATCCCAAACCGTTTCCTCCCGACTCGTGTTCGGTAATTTTCGCATGAATATACCCATCGTCCATAAATTCTTCGATCGAACTAAGGTTAATTTTCAATTGGTTCACGCCCCTGGTTTAGAAGCACAGCTGGCTAGGTATCCGACTTAGCACTATATACCCAAAATCGGCGGGTTATAAAAGGGGTTCTTGCTACATCCAGCGATTTTCATCACAAGAGTCCGGTAGTTTTCTGGAAAGGATGATGGTAACGCCGCGGTCCCTGGCTACAAATTTAACGTCGTCCATAAGCCGCTGCATGAGATATATGCCGCGGCCCCTATCTCGTACCAGATCGGGCGGCCGCCATGCGGACAGGTTGGGATTGTAGCCGATACCGCTGTCTGAAATTGCTACCTTAAAGAAGGAGTCCTCGATGAAACATCCCACCCGGATATTGTTGTCTTCACCATCCGGTGATTGCCCGTGCAGGACGGAATTGGTGACCGCTTCGCACACCGCAACGAGCACATCCGACGAACCAGGCTTATCGAATCCAGTAGCTTTAAGCTCCTCGGCAACAAATCTTCTTACGTCGTTGACCGCAATCGGTTTGTTGATAACAACCATTTCTTTAACGTCCGTTTTCTCACCATTTTTGGTACATTTAAGCACCACAATCGTAAAATCATCATCAAGCTCGCCGGCCGAGAAGCGAACCGTGTGCTTATAGATGCGATCTGCGAGTTCCTGAGCGCTAAGATCGGCGTTTCTCTTAACGAACCTACGCAGTCGCTCAAGCCCAAAGCAGTCTCCCTTGTTGTTTCGTATATCGGTCACGCCATCGCTGAGCAGAACGAGCATATCGCCTTTATCCAACCGCACCTGCTGTTGCTCGATAGACAAGCTTTGCTGAATCCCAAGTGGCGTTTGTGGCGACCACAGGTACTTTGCCTGCCCTCCCGAGCAGAACAGCGGTGGCAAGTGCCCCGCATTCGCATATATAAAGGTCGAGGTGGTGTAGTTATAGACGCCGTAAATCGTCGTCACGAAAACCTCCGGCGATGTATCCTCCCATATAATCTGGTTGAGCGCCCTGAGCGGTGATATAACCGAATCGGTGTTGGCAACCGCCGCGCGCAGAATATACTTGTGCATCGAAACAAGAAGCGCCGCAGACAAGCTTTTACCGGCCACATCGCCGATCGCTATACCGATTTTGTCATTATCGAGCGGAATGAAATCGAAGTAATCGCCACCGATTTGTTTTGCCGGTTGGCACATGAAGCCGATATCCAGACCAGCTGTCGCAGGCTTGCTATGGGGCAGGATGTTTTTCTGGACCTCGGTTGCAATTCTTAAGTCGTGGTAATAAATCTCAAGTTCGTGATCTTTGGTTATATCCCTGACTGTGCCGACAATTCCTTTTTTATCACCGTAATCTATCATCGAATGATTTACCTCAACAAAACGCATCTCACCGGTTTTATTACGGCGAATATTTGCTTTTATTCTCTCAGACCGCGTCCTGCTACGATCATGCATCGGGCACTTGCTGCAAACGTTGCCGTCAACAAATATGTCTTTAAATACCTCATTGCATTTCTTTCCGATTACCTTATCCGCTTTACGTCCGGTCATCGTCTCAAGTGCCGGGTTAAATAGCTCGATCCGTAACTCGGGATCGACCATGAAAATGCCTTCGCCCGTCCGCTCGATAACGATTGAACTCTTCGCCTTCTCTTCGAGAAGCTCGACGGAGAGTTCGGCTTCATGCCGGGCGATTTCTTCCTCGACTACCCTCGAGTAAAGCTGGTTATTCCTGATGGCAACCGCAAATTGGTTAGTAAAAATGCTGATTATCGACAGGCGCTCTTTTGTGAAGAAGTTCGGCTCAACCGAGAACAAAGAGATAACGCCGCGAACCTTTCCTTTCACTATGAGCGGGACAATTGCCGCAGATTTAAATTCCTCATCAGTGTCAATCTGTTTGTTGTTCGGGTAGTCATAACTCAATAGGTCATCTATGACGATTTGCGACCGGCTTCTGTAGGCCATAGCAACCGGGTGATTCTCGTCGGTGTAGATCTCGTCGGTCTTAAAGGTATCCTTATCGATTCCCCATCTGTACACGTTGTCAAGTTTTTTACCAGACCTGCCGCTTAAGAAAATACAGCCGCGTTTTATCTCAAATACTTTCTTGATAACCTGACCGATTCGTTTAAATATCTTGCTCAGGTCGATTTCGCTTGCAATAAGCTTTGAAAAATCAAGCGCGGCCGATAGGTTCTTGGCCTTATAGAGCGCCTCTTCATACAAGCGCGAGTTGTCAATTGCGATCGCTACCTGGCTGGCAAAGATCTGTAGCAGCTCAAGCTCATCGACAAACTGGGCCTCATCCCCCATCCAATTAGTGGAGAGGCCGAGAATACCTATTACCTTGTTTTTAACAACCAGCGGTACCGCTAAAAACGACTTGAAATCCTCAATCAGTAGTTCTTTGCCCAAATTCAGCCCCTTAAGCAGCTCACATGATGCAATAAGCACCGGTTTTTTATCCTCAACCAGGCTTTGCTTCTTTCCCTCATCAATGACAAGAACTTCATGATGGAACCGCTCGACACCATTAATCAAGCACTTTGAGATCCTTAGCTCACCGATGTCATCATCATAAAGCGCTATACACGCCGACTTTACGCCAAAGAAACCCGAGACCGCCTTGATAACCAACCTCTGGATCTTGTTGCAATCATGGGATGAGCTGATCTTCTGGCTTACGGTAAAGAGGTTTCGTAAACCTCTCGCCGTGTATTCAAGCTGGCTGTAGAGGCGTGCGTTCTGGATAGCGATCGATGCTTGGTTTGCGAGCGTCGAGAGAACTTCCTCGTCCGTCTCGGTAAATACTCCTCCGTCTTTTTTAAAACTCACCATAACCAGACCGCACGGGTTCTTATTTTGATCGATAAGCGGAACCCCCAGAAAACCTCTTAGCGGCAGGTCCTCGGTTCTCTCTATTCCGCTTTCCTTGTGCAGCTTTATATCGTCCAGGCGCAAAGGTTTCCCGGTGCGAAGTATCTCGGCGTAAGCCACTTCGTTGTATGAGACGCGTTCTTCATTCGTCCTGGTCAATACCGGTTCACCAAGGATGGGGTCGATGTTGGATGTTCGCTGCTCAAAGCACCCGGTTTCCGGGTTATAAAGCGCCGCCGCGGACATCAAACAACCCACCGCCGACCTTGCGGCGTCTACGATCTCTTTCATCATCTTATCGATATCGGTAACGGCAACAATTCTCGAGGTATGCGTGTGCAGTATTCTCAGTTCTTCAGCTTTTTTCTTTGTCTCCACAAAGAATTTAATATTGCGCAATGCAGCCGCTACCGGCCCGGCAAGCGATTGCAATATTTTAAGATCGCTGTTGTCGAACTCTGAAGTGCTCCTGCTAAAAGCCTCTAAGACACCGATTACCTTATCATCCTGCTTAATCGGCACCCCGATGTATGCTTTGAACTGCTCGCGGTTAAGCCAGGGACGCTCATGAAACCTGCTCTTCGACCTTATATTTTTTATAACCATCGGCCTGCCGCGCTCGACAATTCCCGCAGCGGGATCTTTTTTAAGCGGTACGTTTCCAAACCCCTTAAGTATCTTGTTAAACCCGGAAGCAACCTGAAATTCGAGCGAGCCTTCCTTAAGAAGAAGAATATCGCAAAGATCGGCTTCTACAATCGTCATCGCAACGTGGGTAATCTGGCGTGTGAGCTTCTTAATATCCAGCGTGGTACCCATAGCCTTACCCAGCTGCATCAGGCTTGCTTTAAAGAGAACGTCGCGGTGCTTTGCGGTATCAAACGCCCGTGTCCGATTTATACCATCTGCGATGTGAACCTTTAAAAGCTCGAGCAGCTTCTGTGCCTCCGGTACCTGTTTAGATGGATCCGCGAAATAAACGGCAAGTACCCCTACCTCCGGCCCTCTCGATCCCAGACCGCTGATAGCGAACTTGCCATCAGCGTGCTTTATGTCAGCCGAAAGATATTCTTCCAGCTCTTTCCCAATATTTGCGCTTTTCTTAAAAACTACGGGTTCATCGAACCTGAAGCCATTGCTTGCAATCTCGACCAGGCTTTGTGCATCATCACTTTGTAGCAGCATAATGCCGGCGCTCGCCTTAGAGAGCATTATGATTGATTCAAGTACGGAGGCTAACACTTCTTGAAGGTTCTTACCTGCTTCAAAGCTATTTTGAACCATGTTCGCGTAGATTCTTTGCCATGCCTTACTGTCTTCGCCAAACTCTTTTTCTAAAGCTGCTAACTCTTCTGTGGTCGAATTATGGTCGCTGGCAAACACCCAATACGCCCCCTGTAAACCTCGCTGATTAAACACTGATTTAAAGACTTCTTGTTATGGCTTATAAGCGGTAATTTAATAATTAACGTTTGTATTACCCTTAACTGTTGGTTGTTAAACAAGAAATTTGAGTTTTTGAAACTTTTGGCTTACCTTTTAGGTTGTGGACTTTTAAACTTTTTATTTTTGGTAGACGGAGAAACAAACTTCATCGGGGAGTTTATAGTATGCTTTCTTTGATATCTCTTTTTGAGCCCATGCCAAGGAGACACAATGCCCGAGTTAAGACAGGACCCCGTGACAAAACGCTGGGTCGTTGTAGCAAAAGAACGAGCAAAACGCCCGGATGATTTCGTGAAAAGAGACGGCGGCTCTTCACCTCGGGTCTGCCCGTTCGAGTACGGCAATGAGTCCATGACCCCGCCTGAAACCCTGGCGTTTCGACCGGGTGAACTACCGCCCGACTCGCCGGACTGGACGATCCGGGTAGTGCCGAACAAATTCCCCGTCTTTACACCAGAAAACCACGACGAAACGATAAACGGCCTCTATTTGAGCAGAAAGGCATACGGGGCGCACGAGGTGATCATCCACGGCCCCCAACATGAATTGAGCCTTGCTACATACCCAACACACCAGGTAGCCGAGGTGCTAAGGGCATATAAGCTTAGATATAATTACCATAAGAATCAACCCTACGCCCGCTATATCCAGATTATTATCAACCACGGCAAGTCGGCTGGGGCATCGCTCGAGCACTCCCATTCCCAACTGTTCGTCGCTCCGGTACTCCCCGAGCTTCCCGCAGCCCAGCTGCACGGGGCCGCCGAGTATTACAACGAAAACGGGCACTGTATTTACTGCAAAATTATTTCGCAAGAGCTGGATATCAATGAGAGGGTTGTAGAAAAAACGGATAATTTCCTTGCGTTTGTTCCGTTTGCCGCCAAGCTTCCCTTCGAAACATGGATAGTGCCATTGCGTCACAGGCCTAAATTCGAAGATATTTCTAATGATGAGATTGAAGAACTCGCCTTCATATTCGGGAATACGCTGCGGCGTTTTTACAACGGGCTAAACGATCCTCCGTATAACATGTACCTGCACACCAGCCCCCCCGGATATGGGCTGACCGACACCTACCACTGGCATATGTCTATAATCCCCAAGCTAACAATCCCCGCAGGCTTCGAGCTGGGCACCGGCATGTGGATAGACATCACCATCCCTGAAGCCGCCGCAAAATTCTTGCGAAACGCCGCACCGTAAATGTGGGTCGAGAGTGTGGGGTAGGGACCCTGGTCTATGCGACTGATGGCAGCTCGTAATACTTGTTCTCTTTTTCGAGGATCTTGATGTAGGCTTTTACATAGCAGTCAACCATTTTGTGGGTGCTAAAACGCTTCTCCACATGGCGTCTGCAGTCAATCGGCTCGATGGTATCGACTTTCGATACGGCCTCGACCATCTCATCGGTTGTATTACAAATAAAACCGGTCGTGCCGTGGTCGATAACCTCGGGGACCGAACCGTTTCTCATTGCGAGAACCGGCGTTCCACATGCCATAGCCTCGGTCATCACCAGGCCGAACGGCTCGGGCCACTGTATCGGGAAGAGCACGCAGCTCGCCTTCTTATACATCTCGACCTTGGTCTTGGTATCAACCTCGCCCATAAGCTCGATATTTGGAGCGAGCAGAGGCTTTACCTTTTCCTCGTAATACGCCTTCTCGTGCGGCTCGGTCATCTTAGAGACCATAATAAGCTTCTTCCCGGTCTTCCTAGCGACTTCGACCGCTACGTGAGCACCCTTCTCGGGATTCATCCTGCCAATAAAGAACATGTAATCTTCTTTCTTGTCGGTATATTCGTACTTCTCAAGGTCGACGCCGTTATAAATCGTTCCCACAAAATTGAGATCGCCGAAATTCTCTCTCTGGTAATCGCTGATTCCGTTGAAGTAAATTCGGTCCTTAAGCTTTCCATAGAAAACCTTTGCCTCATCGGTTGCCGGACCATGTAACGTATGAAGAACCGGCGCATTTGTAAACGAGCCTATTACAGGACCGATAAGCCCACTGTGATCGTGGATTATGTCGAACTCGCCGGCCATCTGATAGGCCTGCATAACATGGATAAGGTCGGGATACGTCTGGCCGATTCTCTCGGTCGGAGCAACCTTATACGGGCTTATGAGCTTGGCCTTTGTGACCGAATCGCCGGATGCAAACAATGTGACATCGTGTCCCTTTTTTACGAGTCCTTCGGTAATGCAGTGTACGACGTATTCAATACCGCCGTAACCTTTCGGAGGTATCGCGTACCAAATCGGTGCAATCTGAGCTATTTTCATTGCTGATTCCCTCTTTCTAAGACTAATCTCTCTACCAGCGGTCTATTTAATGCTGGTCTTCCTGACCCAATCTCTCTTAGCCACAGTTGGTAAAGCCGGTTCTACCTTTTATCTATAGTGAACTCTTTATCTATAGCGCTGGTATCTATAGTGCTGGTATCTATAGTGCTACATAATATAGTGCTACATAATAAGCGCTAAAACGATTCTGGTTGGTACCGATAATCACTACTAGTTATCGTTTAAGGTCCTTTCGACTTGAGCAAATTCTTTCTGGAGGATCGTTATCAAGCCTTTTTTGATGGGAATAAACAAACACGAGGAGTTTGATGCCATGTTAACGTCAGTACCCGTCGGCACTAAATCGCTAAAAGATTACGAAGGAATAGTAGACGCCGAGGTTATCGAAAAAGCCCGGCAGTTAGGTAAAGCCCTGAACGGTGTCAAGATATTGAACCTTAGTTCGACCGCTTTTGGCGGTGGTGTGGCCGAGCTATTATATACGCTTATACCGCTTATGAAAGATGTCGGGATTGACGCCCATTGGCAGGTTATCCCGGGCAGCGAGGATTTCTTTACGGTAACCAAACTGTTCCATAACGCGCTTCAGGGCATGGATCTCATGACTACTCCGGAGATGATAGAGACCTACCTCAACCAAAACGAAGAGAACTCTAATCTATTTAGCGGTGACTATGATATCGTTATGGTACACGACCCACAACCTGCCGCTATGATCTCCTATCTAGAGGAGAAAGGCAAAAAGAACGGCAAGTGGATCTGGCGCTGCCACATCGACCTGACGGCGGCCCGACCGAGCGTTTGGGAGTTTTTAAAGCCGTACCTCGAACTCTACGATGCTGCGGTTTTTACTATGACGCAATACATTAAAGAGGGCTTCGACATACCAAAAATCGCAATTGTGCCCCCGACGATAGACCCGCTTAGCCCAAAAAATATGGATATCGATATACGTACGATCGAGAGTATTCTCGAAAGGTATAATATAGATAAGGACAGGCCGATTGTCACACAGGTATCGAGGTTCGATCCCTGGAAAGACCCGCTCGGCGTAATCGATGCGTATAGAATCGCCAAAGAAGAGATTCCGGGGCTTCAGCTCCTGATGATCGCCTCGATGGCAACGGATGACCCTGAGGGTTGGCACTATTACGAGAAGACATCCAGACACGCCGGTGGCGACCCGGATATTCACCTGCTCTCCAACCTTGAGGGCGTGGGCAACCTCGAAGTCAACGCATTCCAGCGCGCTTCGCGCGTAGTCGTCCAAAAATCGACGCGAGAAGGGTTTGGGCTTGTCGTTGCCGAAGCATTATGGAAAGAGCGTCCGGTCATCGGTGGCGACGTAGGCGGAATTCCCCTACAGGTAATAAACGGCAAAGACGGTTACCTTGTGAACAGCTCAAGGGATTGCGGTTTAAAGTTAATCCAATTGCTGAATAATCCTGAAATGGCGCATGAAATGGGTGTGTTTGGCAAAGAGCACGTGCGGAAGAATTTCTTAAGCCCGCGGCAACTTGTTGATTACATGGAGCTGTTCAGCTATCTCTACGAACCGGTGTATTAAACGCGGGTTTTAGCTGTATCGGTTCGTTGTCGGTATTAGTTGTGCATGGTAGTTCTGTCTGTTGATACGGGTGCTGGATCGGTTTACTAACCGGAAAATTGCAGACGGCCCTATAAAACCTTAAAATATAAGAAGGGCAGACTAATTTTCTGAGCAATGGCTGTAATTTATTGGGTAAGGAGACCTTTTGCAAAGCAACGGTGAACACCGTAAGATTCCGGATTTAAAGAAGCTCCTTGCAGACAGGTCCATCATCCTGGTGTCAAACCGGGGGCCGGTGGAGTTCGAACAGGACGCCGCGGGCAACCTTGAAACCCGCAGGGGTGGCGGCGGACTTGTTACCGCCATGACGGCGATCAGCAAAGAAGCCAAAGCTACATGGATATCGGCCGCAATGAACGATATCGAACGATCACTGGCGCATGATGATGCGTCGGTTTGTCTTCCCGATGATAGCTCTTCCTGCCTGATAAAGCTGGTAGATATCCCCGAAGATATCTATAACCGGTACTACAACATCATAAGTAATCCGCTTCTCTGGTTTATCCATCATTATATCTGGAACCTCGCCTATGATCCGTCAATTTCAACCGGGATACACGATGCCTGGCATAACGGCTATGTTGCCGCTAACAAGCTATTTGCGCAAGCGGCGGTTAAAGAAAGCCGCAAGCACCGGAACCCGATAATCATGCTCCAGGATTACCACCTATTTGTGGCCGCGAGGTATATTAGGGAGCTTTCGCAGGAACCGTTTCTCTTTCACTTTACGCATATCCCCTGGCCCGAGCCCGACTATATGCGGATTCTCCCCGAGAGTATGAGGACAGAGCTTTTAGAGGGCATGCTCTCAAACGACATGGTCGGTTTTCAGTCAAGGCATTACGCGGACAACTTCCTGCTGTGCTGCGAGACGCTGCTTCAGTGCCACGTTGACTGGAAAGCTAAAACCGTTACCCTTCACGGGCATGTAGTTCACGTGCAAACCTACCCGATTTCGATCGATCATGAGAGCCTGGTCGAGGTAGGCGCAAGCGATAAAGTGCTTGAGTATGAGGCGAAGTTCATGCATGACAACGAGGGATTAAGCTTAATAGTGAGGACGGATAGGAGCGACCCGTCGAAAAACATCGTAAGGGGTTTTCGGGCGTTTGAGGTGCTCCTCAATAAGCATCCCGAGCTTAAAGAAAAGGTAAAGTTCCTTGCGCTTCTTTACCCAACACGCGAGAACATTAAAGCGTACAACGACTATCTTGACTCGATAATCGCTACCGTTAACGAGATCAACGACCGCTATAAAACCGATACCTGGTCCCCTATTCACCTGCGCCTGGAGGACAATTATCTTGAGTCGATAGCGGCGCTAAAATGCTATGACGTCCTGCTGGTCAACCCCATCTACGACGGTATGAACCTTGTGGCCAAAGAAGGACCGGTTTTAAACAACAAGAACGGTGTGCTTATACTCTCTGAGAATGCCGGGGCGACCTCGGAACTGGGGAACACGAGCCTCGTTGTAAGCCCGTTCGATATCGAGGGAACGGCCGCCGCGATATACGATGCCCTTACTATGGCCGATTATGAAAAGCGCGCCCGCGCATCCACGTTAAGAGAGATCGTCCAGAGGAATAATTCAGTCAAGTGGTTGTATTATCAGATTAAAGATATCGTACGTCTGGAGAAGAAAAAGGTGTTAGACGGCATCTAACCTCTGCCGCAGTAGTCTGAAGTACCCCGTACTACAGGCCTCCTCCATCCTTGCCAGTTCTGTGAATGCTTCTTTAAAATCGTTGCGCCCGACGCAAAACGCCCCGTGGCCGAAGACAAGAGCACGCCCGAACTCACGTACCACCGGCGGCACGTTTTTTGCTATACCACCCACCCCTATCTCCCCGGCTACAATCGGTATGTCGCCGAACATCCTGGTTTCGGGGCAATTCTTACCGCAATCAACGATTTCACACACCGCCCGCTTGTCGCAGAGCATTGAGATGATAATCGAAAACTTCGGGTGGCCGTGCAGTACCGTGCGGCAGTCGGTCGTCTCGTAGATCCTCCTGTGCACCGGCAACTCGGATGACGCCGTTATTCCGTAGGTCGATGAATTATCCATGGGGACGGGGTCGATAAAGCCGTCGAGCCCGTCGAGCGATGCCCCGGTTTGCGAGATATACACTATGCCGTCGCTAAAATAACTTATGTTCCCAAAAAACGAATCCACGAGTCCCGTTTCAACCGTATATCTCCCGACAACGGCGATCTCGTCAAGGATTTCCGAACGCTCCATCAGCGGCCCCTGCCGAAAACGCAGCGAGTTCACATCGGGAGCGGTCGGCCGACTCTCCCGGAAATTGTAAAACACTTCTCTCTCGCCCGGTAGCGAAAACCCGGTCTCCAGCAGGTCATAAAGATACTTAATAAACGTCGCGTGGAAGATCGATGAGTATATGATGTACGCCTGCTCCAGCGTTACCGTGCCGCTGGATACAAACCCCACCCC
>NZ_PFNG01000246.1:0-2901 GCF_002791875.1 Candidatus Aquicultor secundus
CGGAGATGTGCGGTATAACCTGCTGAAACAAGTTGTAGTGGCGGCCGGGGAGGGTGCGCTTGCCGCTGTGTCCGCCGAGAAATACATCGAGAGCCAAGAGTAGGGCGCGAAAGGAGTAGGTACGAGACATATGGGTGCGAACGTTGTTAAAGTTGACGAGCAGTCGTGGGATGCGGAAGTAATCGGCTCTGATATGCCGGTTCTGGTTGATTTTTGGGCTGAGTGGTGTGGTCCGTGCAAAATCGTGGCCCCGGTTATTGATGAGTTGGCAAATGAATATTCGAGCAAGGTGAAATTCGCCAAGCTTAACGTCGATGACAACCCACGCATAGCGGGCCAGTACCAGGTGATGAGCATCCCGACCTTCGCTCTCTTTCAGAACGGCGAGGTAAAGAAACGCTTTGTCGGGGCGATGCCGAAAGAGCGCTTTGTTTCGGAGCTTTCGGAGTGGCTCGGATAAAGGCTGAAATCGAGGGCTAAGTATAATTATGAAGATACTGGTAGTCGATGGGGCGGGCGGAAGCATAGGACAGCAGATAATAACGCGCCTGCGCGAAGTCCTGCCCGACAGAATAGAGATACTCGCGCTTGGAACAAATGCGATAGCCGCAAGCACTATGATGAAAGCCGGTGCTAACCTGGGTGCGAGCGGCGAGAACGCGTTTAAAGTGACCGTCCCCGAGGCGGACGTTATTATCGGACCGGTTTCGATTATGATCCCGAACTCGTTTATGGGCGAGCTTACGCCGGGGATGGCCGAATACCTGTCGTTGTCCAAAGCCAGGAAGATATTGCTGCCGCTAGGCAAGCATATCGACCTTGTCGGGGTGAGCAATTTGCCGCTCCCCCACTTGATGGATGAGGCTATCAAACTGGTTCAATCGGCGGTTAATAACGCTGCATCCAACCGCAGTGCGGAGGTGAAATAAAATGTGTGAAACCAACGTCTATGTTGAAAAAGACGGTAAACAAGAGATCCTTATGAAGGATGTGATATCGATCACACCGGTTGATGATAAGCTCTTGCTTGTTGATCTCTTTGGCGAGCAGAAGCAGATCAAGGCCGAGTTTAAGGAGCTTAAGCTGCTTGAGCACATGGTAATTCTTGAGCCCAAGGAATAGCGCCGCTAGGTACTATTCCGGTTGAGAGATACTGCTCTTCTCTCTACTATAGTATGTGTTATAATATGTGCTATAACGTGATTTGAGTTTCAACTCAAAACACGTAGCAAGCAAGTTACATCTAGAATCGAATAGCTACTATTATCTAACTGACCACGAAGGTTACAGCGAAGCGAACTTCGCAGTATTCGTGGTTGTTGTGTTTTTACGGAGGTGGAGTTTATGTGCCAGGCAGGAATCAGTACCGCCGACTACAAGTTGGCGATTCACCAGTTAACAGAACTATCGAAACTACTTAAGAACAACACCGAGCAGTGGGCGCGGCTTGCAGGGGCGTCCCATGAAAAACTGTTATCAGGGCATCTTGAGGAAGCGGCGGTTAAGGTAACTGAAATTACCACGCTGCTCGAAGCGGCTTTTGCGGCCGTGCACGACCACGAGCACCCGCACGTCCATATTTCGAACCCGTAATGTAAGGACGATGTGGCCTTCGGCCCGATCAACCAGGGGTTAAGCGAAGCCGAGGTAATGGAGCGAGATGCTCGTGGATTAAGAGCTTCTTGAAGCCAGCGGCCTTGAGCTGCCGATGAGCGCCGTCCTTGAAAAAACCGGGGCTTAGTTCAGTTTGCACTGCTAAGTGACTAAGAACCCGAGTGATTTTGGCGGGCCCCCATAACTACCTTGCAAGTTGATTTAACAACAACGCAAACGGGTACATATCCTTCGTTCCGATGCTTAATCCTAATGTTATATCACTGCTGATACAGGAGCCGTAAGTATGCCGATAGACAAAGAACGAACCATTCAGTGTTATGATGCGTTTGCGCCGCTTTACTCATTCTTTAGAAAGATAACCCACAAGTCGGATACCGAAATCATGCCGTTTGTTCTCGATACTCTCGACCCCGGTGAGGGTGAAGTCGTGTTGGATGCGGGCACGGGGCCGGGTATCTACGCCATCAAAATGGCCGAGCGGGTGCCGGATGCGAAAATATACGGGGTCGACCTCTCGCCCACATTTTTAAAGCTCGCGAAGAAAAATGCCCTTGAGGCGGGCATCAACCATATCGAATTCGTCCACGGGGATATCGAAAACCTCCCTTTCGAGGATAATCGCTTCGATAAACTGGTCTGTGGCGGAGCCATGGAGGCGGTCCCGAATAAGGAACGGGCCGCACGGGAACTTTATCGCGTTCTCAAGCCCGGTAAAACAGCGGTATTCATCGAACCCGATAGGGGCCAAGACATCCGCGACCGGGCATTTTTGTTCTTTCTCTACGGGTTGGGCCTTATTAACCCCAAACTTCGCGGCTTCACCGCCAAAGACATCCCAAAATACTATTTCAACCGCGAGAGCTTCCATACCCTATTTGCAAACGCCGGGTTTGCAACGGTTGAGATATTCAAGCGCGCCGGCAGCTTTTGTGCGGTGTGCCTGAAGTAGCCACCGGCATCCAAAATTGGTACAATCCCACTATCAGCACTTATTAAAGGTTATCGGGAGTAAAATGAAAAACGACACGCATCGGATTGCGATTATCGGCGCGGGAAAAGTGGGAACCGCGGTCGGAAACCTTCTTGCCAAGCAAGGCCACCACCTGATAGCGGCGAGCGCCGCAACACAAGCGTCTCTTGAAAAAGCATCCCCCTTCCTACCGGAAGCACGCCTGACGCTTGACAGCGCAGAAGCGATAAGGGATGCGGATATCGTTCTCATCA
Organism: Candidatus Aquicultor secundus; assembly: GCF_002791875.1. Classification (NCBI taxonomy): domain Bacteria; kingdom Bacillati; phylum Actinomycetota; class Candidatus Aquicultoria; order Candidatus Aquicultorales; family Candidatus Aquicultoraceae; genus Candidatus Aquicultor; species Candidatus Aquicultor secundus. Next base: position 2,842 of record NZ_PFNG01000246.1, read on the forward strand.
CGACCAAAGACGAGCAAATCAAGCTGGCCTGCGATGAGATCGCGACGCAAGGCGCCTTCA
>NZ_PFNG01000246.1:2932-3085 GCF_002791875.1 Candidatus Aquicultor secundus
CTTCAGCGAAGGCGGCCGGGGCGAACGTCGCAAGCATCCACCCTATCCAGTCGTTTGCGAGCGTAGAGCTTGCCATTGAAAAGCTTCCCGGATCGTACTTCGGCGTTACCGCCGAGGGCCGGGCAAAGGATATCGCGCTGGGAATCGTACGCG
>NZ_PFNG01000194.1:0-536 GCF_002791875.1 Candidatus Aquicultor secundus
TGATATTATTTTCTTGCCGGAGGGGTTTTATGCAGGAATCGAATGTTGTCACGGATATTGGGGACGTGAGATTAAGGGGTCAACAACCTTGCGCGGTGCCCGGTGTGAAGCCGAGGCTGCTCGACCAGCTACGCGAGGCACTACGTTCGCGCCATTATAGCCGCCATCACATGGACGAATCACTGGTTCAAAAAGCCGTAAAAGACGCTGTCGCAAAGGCCCAGTTGACCAAGCGAGCCACATGCCATACCTTCCGGCATTCATTCGCAACCCACCTATTGGAAGGCGGTTATGATATTCGAACGGTCCAGGAACTTCTGGGTCACAAAGACGTAAAAACCACGATGATTTACACCCATGTCTTGAACCGTGGCCCGACTGGGGTTCGCAGCCCAATCGACATGCTTTGAGGCTGTCAAGTAGGTTGCAGAGTGGGTTTTATACCGACCCCTATAACACGCCATGATAAAACAGCGTTTCTTCAAAACAGATGTGTTTAGCATGGGTTATAGTGACAAGTGGCATATTTCTAGAGG
>NZ_PFNG01000194.1:550-3231 GCF_002791875.1 Candidatus Aquicultor secundus
CGTCTCTTCTGATTTGACTGGTTTCTTATATTAAAAGATGATTTGAAATTCTACCTACATACGGCTCTAGCATAACCAAACGTTTATCACTTGCAACGTTATAGGTTACATGTTATTATGTTGAAGGGCAGGATAATGGATGATTAAATCTTTCAAACATAAGGGATTAGAAAGATTTTTCTATAGTGATAATCGGAGTGGAATAAACGCGAAACATGCTGCTAGACTTGGCAGAATCTTGGATCGTTTAGACGCATCCGTAAGACCTCAGGATATGAATTTACCTGGCTATAAGTTGCATGAGCTTAAAGGAAAAGAAAAAGGCACATGGTCTGTTTGGGTTAGCGGCAACTGGCGAGTTATTTTCCGGTTTGATGGCATAGATGCAACAGATGTAGATTACTGTGATTATCATTAAATTTATGAGGAGTGTTTAAAATGAGAAAACCAACTCACCCTGGAGAGGTTTTACGAGAAGATGTTATAAAGCCTCTGGGTCTAACCGTAACGGAAGCAGCTAAACGTTTAGGAGTAACTCGAAAGACCTTGTCAGAGTTACTGAACTGTAAAGCATCTCTAAGTCCTGAAATGGCAGTTCGGGTTAGTAAGGCAACAAAAACAACACCTGAAAGTTGGTTATACATGCAGGCAAAATTAGACTTGTGGAACGCTGAACAAAAACCCACCAAAGTTGAGGAGTTTAATAAGGCAACTGGAACTTAATTACAATGATTTCCTAACAACCGGCTGCAGTGGACGGCGGATTTCGGGGTGCTCTTGTAAGTCCTATTTGCTTGCTTAATTATTTCTGTTGCCATGTCTCTAACGGCTTACTCCGCCGCCGCTGAGCCGCAATGTTAGGTTTTACAAACTTATCGGTTAGATTGTCGTGAACTACACGAAAAATGATCCGATCAAAGTAATCATGGAGGAGATTCATGAAAGCGATTTTACAAACAAAATACGGACCACTCTTGGCAACCTGCTTTCCGTAAGAGGAAAACCGTTCTTGGTCCGCCTGTGATCCGGGCTTCTAAAACCAAAATTCAAGATATCCGGCCGGTCCACGTAGCGGCGGGTGAACTTAAGCATTAGGCGATAACAAACCAAAGTAACCAAAGCAAACCCATTGGAAAACGTGGTAAAATTATAAATAAACGAGTAAAAAGGTGTTGCTATGAGATTAGTGCTGGAAATCGAACAAGAAGCAGATGGGCGATGGTTGGCTGAAATCGCCGACCTTCCGGGCGTGATGGCTTACGGGCAGACGCCAGACGAGGCCAAGGCAAGGGCACAAGCGCTTGCCTTGCGTGTCATAGCCGATCGTCTTGAGCATGGTGAAGAAAGTCCTGACCTCCAAAGCATTTCCTTTACGGCCGCATGAACGCGTGGCCGAGCACACGAGCGAAACATGTACTATTATTTCAGCAATAGCGGGTTCGATTGATAATACGTTAGGTGCGCCGAGCCCGCTTGGCCTATTTATTGTATTCCCACTAATTGCGCCCGCCTATGCCTACGTATATCGGAGGCTTGAGGGATCGGCGGTGGCATCTGAAGTTGAACCAACCCTGGTAGGCCCGGCTGCCCGGTAACCACGCGAGAATATTTAAAAATCCACGCACCAAAGAAGGAACAACCGCTTGCTATAAAGAACATAAGCACAAATTTATAGAAGAAGTTTTGCCACCCGAGTAGGCGATAGTGCTCTTACAGGAAGCCGAGGAGGAGCGTATTGAGACAGACCGTGAGCTTAATGAGGTTTTAGCGAAGTTAGGTTTAGTGTAATATTTTTATACCGGGGGCTTGAAATGACAAAAGCTGTTAGATTTAGAAAGACAATACAACTTGAGCAGATTATAAAAAAGCTAAGAGAGCATTTGCCTTATTTACAAAAGCATTATTCGGTGAAAACTCTTGGCGTGTTTGGTTCATATGCGCGAGGCGAACAAAAACCTGCGAGTGATATCGATATATTAGTCGAGTTTAATCAAGCACCTAGCTTGTTTAAGTATATTGAGCTTGAAAATCATATCAGTGAACTGCTTGGCATAAAGGTTGATTTGGTCATGAAGTCAAGCCTTAAACCCCGCATAGGTCAACGCATACTTAGTGAGGTTGTTCAGATATGAGATCAAGGCGGGACTATTTAGACTACTTACAGGATATTGCTGATGCTATTGATAAAATTGATCGCTTTACTGAGGGCATGTCATTTGACCAAATTGCAAATGACGATAAGACAGTCTTTGCTGTTATTAGAGCGCTAGAGATCATTGGTGAGGCTGCTAAAAATATCCCGCAGTCAATAAGAAAGCGACATCCATCACTTCCATGGCGATTGATGGCCGGCATGCGCGACAAACTCATTCATGAATATTTTGGGATTGACCTTTCTGTTTTACAACAAACTTTAGAAATCGACATACCATCGTTAAAAGAACAAATCTTTCAGATAATCGAAGATGAAAAAAGACGAGAGGAAGAGGAGCATGACTAAGAGCACGGTGTCAATCTTGAGTACTCAAGACCGACACCGTAGATATATCGCATTTACTTTTATCTATGGTTCGCGTAAAAAGGGAAGCGGGCGATGAGCTGAGAGGTCATATCAGGTTAAGCAAGATTTCCGCACTTCAGCTCACCGAGCCGGATAAAGCATTGCTCGGGGGCAGATAAAA
>NZ_PFNG01000008.1:0-2810 GCF_002791875.1 Candidatus Aquicultor secundus
CTCCGGGTGGCTACGGGGCGTTATTTTGCAGTTTGGTGCCGTATTTGACGAGTTGTTGGGGTTTGTAGATCTCGCCGTAGGAGTCTTTGTAGCGGTTTTTGATGTAGCGGTGGAGGACGATGTTTACGCCGTTTAGGCCTTTGGGGGAGTTTTCGATGAGGGAGCGGGTGAATTTTGGGATGGGGTTGTGGGATTGGGTGACCTGGTTGGCGGCGTAGGCGACGAAGAGGAAGGCGGCGCCGTAGGAGTTGTTGCTGTCGGTGGTGAAGCCGGTTGCCGGGTTGATGTTTGGGTCGCGCAGGTAATCATCGACGTAGGTGGCCGGGAAGCTGCCGTTGATGTATTCGGCGTAGACGGCCATGCCCTCGTCGAGCCACTCGACGTCGGCGCCGTCGCTTAAGTAGAACAGCAGGTGCTCGAACTCGTGGGCGAGTGTGTTGTACGCCTCGTTTGGCGAGTTTTTAATGAGCCCGCCGTCCAGATAGATGAGCTTCATCTGGTTTTGTCCCGAAAGGTCGTTTGCGTCGAAGTAGCCGTCCAGACCGTTAAGGTCGGTGATTAGGATGTTTACATACTTTGCGCGGTCGCGCCCGGATGCATTGCTGAAATAATCGATATCGCGTGAGTAGATACGTTTATCGAATCGCATAAGCAGGTTCGATAGGGTCGCCTTTGGAATATACTGGGCGGTATCCACCCAGATATATGTATGGTTCCCGTTCGCCAGCAGCTTGGCCTTAAACGTTCTTTCTTTGCCGCCCGTGTTGCCGTAAACACTAAAACCACGTGTTTGACCAACGTGATAGGATGGTTTGGGCGGCTGAACTTTTGTTGTGTTGGATAAGGCGGCGGCCTTGCGCGACGAGCCCCGTGCTACCTCGGTGTTATGGTTAACATTCATTGCAAGAGCGGTTGCTGTATTTACCGTATCATTTACCGTATCGCTCGTTGTCGATGTTGGTTTCTCGCGGATGGCCGAGTACCGGTGTAACGTGTGTTGCATGCTCCGGGCGGCCATGCTTTGGTGCGTGGGTGACTGGGCGATAACCTTCGCGCCGAAAAGGTACAGCGATGCGACAACGGTTATAAATATTCCTACATAAAGTGCTTTGACGTGGTTCTTCGGATCGGCCGATCTAGCTATAAACACTTGTACCTCGCAGCAACCAGACTCTAAATTGACACATGCCTGCAAGTATAATGATTTAATCACCGATGTGCAATGATAAACGCCTGGTGGGTGACGGTATGTAGGGCAAGCGGTGGTTTGGCGCTCAACGGCGCGCGGACGTGCAAAAACGCGGTTAAAATGCTAGAATCATAAAGGTAAAGGGGCTCTGTTTAGCCCTATGTGGAGGAAGTCATTTGCAATTGGCAAATCCGTTTCTTAAGGTCGCGGGCTTAAGCGATCGGCAGATAAAAAAGATCGAAGCGGTGGGGAAAAACATCCAACTCATTGCCGATTTAAGTTACTCGGATATCGTTATGTACTGCCCGTCTGAGGCCGGTATTGTGGCCGTGGCGGCGGTTAAGCCGAATACCTCGATATCCGTACGTCCCGATAACATCGTCGGGCAGGTCTTCGAACATCCCCCGGAAGCTATAACAAAGGCGTTTACCGGCGGCGTGCGCGTCGAGGAACGGTACGGTGAGTTTAACGGCGCGGCTCTCACGATTTACGCCATCCCGATTAGGGACTCTGGGAGGGTTATCGCGGTTATAACGAGCGAACGGCGTTCTCCGGAGGACTGGCGCCCGAGCGAGATGGAGCAGATGTATGTGGCGTCGGCGGATGACCTGATCGAGATGATCGAGGCCGGCGTGGATGTGGGGATTACTTTTCCGTCTTCAAAGGAAGCGGGTGATGGGCTGCTGCGCGTGGACTTCAACGGGATTATCACCTATGCCACCCCGAATGCGGTTATGATCTACCGGCGCCTGGGCGTTGACGCGCTCGTGGGCAAATCTATTTATGAGATCGGGCTGGATGAGACGCCGATCTTAAGTGCGCTTGAGGATAGAAAAGCGGTACGGCGCGAGGTGACCGAGAAGAACATGACGGTTATCAAGCGGGCTATCCCGCTGATTGAAAAAGACCATGTCAAAGGTATAATTGCGATTGTCCGTGACGTCACGGATGTGCGGGCTCGCGAGCAGCAGCTTAAGATAAAAGAGGCGACGATCAGGGAGATCCACCACCGGGTGAAAAACAACCTGCAGACGATAGCGAGTCTTCTGCGGCTGCAATCGCGCAGGATGGAAACGCCGGAGGCACGCCAAGCGCTGCTGGAGAGCGTCGGGCGCATCTCGAGCATTGCGGTCGTCCATGAAATACTCTCGCAAAGCGGCAGCGGCACGCTTGATTTTAAAGAGATCGCGGGTAACATAACCGGGATGATCCAGAGCAGCCTGGTGCACCCGGATAAAAAGATAACCATCATGACCAGGGGCGCGGGCGGGCAAATCCCATCTCCGATGGCGACGGCGCTTGCGCTTGTCTTAACCGAGCTTGTACAAAACGCCGTCGAGCATGCCTTTGAGGGGCGCGATAGCGGAAAAATCATCATCTTGCTTGAGAGGCGAGGCAAAACGCTTACGATGGCCGTCAACGATGACGGCATAGGGTTGCCGGAGGGCTTTGATATCGGCAAGAATAGCAATTTAGGCTTGCAGATAGTGCACACACTGGTAACGGATGAGCTTGGCGGAACCTGGGACATGCAAAGCGAGAACGGCACCAAAGTCACAATAAAAGTGTCGGTAGAACAGGTTTCGCAGGATGTATAGTAAGAGCAGTAAGAGCAGTAAGA
>NZ_PFNG01000008.1:2832-3508 GCF_002791875.1 Candidatus Aquicultor secundus
TGGTCGAACTCGGCCATGCGGTTGTGGGTGAGGCCTGGGATGGAGAAACGGCGCTTGAACTTGCTGAAACCTTACACCCCGACCTGGCCATCCTCGATATTAAAATGCCCGGGATGAACGGTATTGAAGCGGCGCGGGCAATAACGGCGGCGGGTATTTGCCCCGTGGTCATGCTTACCGCTTACAGCCAGAAATCCCTGGTTGAAGAGGCGATTAAAGCAGGTGCGATGGCGTATCTGGTAAAACCCTTCGATAAATCCGATTTGATGCCCGCGATCGAAGTAGCGCGAAGCCGTTTTCTTGAGATGAAAGAGCTTGGGGGCCAGGTTAAAGGCCTTGAAGAGCGGCTTGAAGCGCGTAAGATAGTGGAGCGGGCTAAAGGGGTGCTCATGAAAGAGCACGGGCTCAACGAAGCCGATGCGTTCAAGCAGCTCCAGAAGTGGAGCATGGATAAGCAACTCTCGCTTAAGCAGGTAGCAGAAACCGTTTTGGGTGAATAGTGAATTGTTGAATAGACATCCATGCCACTAAAAGTGGCACCACCAGAGGACAAAAATAGTTATTTTCAGGGTAGATGAATAGGTTAATGGGGTGTGGGTTGAGAGTAAGGGCTTTTGAGAGTAAGGGCTTTTGAGAGTAAGGGCTTTTGAGAGTAAGGGCTTTTGAGAGTAAGGGC
>NZ_PFNG01000114.1:0-2783 GCF_002791875.1 Candidatus Aquicultor secundus
ATAAACTCGGCCTGACAAAAGCCCTTAGCGGTGTAGAAGATGCCGATTTGGCAGAAGTCATCACAAGGCTCAAGATGGATGAGAACGTATATCAGGCGGCTTTAATGGCCGGCAGCACGGCGCTGCAAAAATCGCTCATTGATTTCTTGAGGTAGCGCTATCTAGCGTTATGTAAGTAAAGGTTCTTAAACCAATAACTAGAGTGTTTTAAAAGCACTTTGTTAGGGTTACTATTAAACGAGCAAAGGAGAGAAGGAAGCAAACAGGCACGAGGTATAGCCTGCGGGGGCTTCCGGAGCATTATGGTAAAACTTGCTGAAAGAACGAGTACAAAGAGGATTCAATTTACGACTACGAGGTTTGGTCAAGTCGAAATCGATGAGGCGAACGTAATTCGTTTCGTCGATGAAATCCCCGGATTTCCAGAAACGGAGCGGTTCATCCTTATTCCTCACAAAGAGGATAGTCCCTTTGCCTGGCTTCAGTCCGTGGACGCACCGGACGTTGCATTTGTCGTGACCGATCCATGGCTGTTTTTTGAGAATTACAAGCCGACCGTAAATGAGATTGACCTGGAGAAACTCGAGGTAGCCGGAGGAGCCGAAGACAGCTCCGACGAAGGCTGGGTTATGCTGTCGATACTGACTATTCCGAAAGATCCGAAGAAGATGACTGCTAATCTTAAGGCGCCGGTTATCATTAACACTAGAAATAACACGGCAAAACAGGTTATCTTGTCTAGCGAGGACTATACGACCAAGCACCGTTTGTTCAACAGATCTTAGTTAATTGTTTCATAAATATTAGGAGATGCAATGCTGGTTCTTACCAGGAAACTTAACGAGAGTATACATATAGGAACAGATATAGAAATCTTCGTAGTAGAGATCAAAGATGATCATGTAAAGATCGGGATCAAAGCCCCAAAAGACATCCCGGTGCATCGCGCGGAGATCTATAAATCTATTCTCGAAGAGAACAGTCTTGCCGCATCAACCTCAGAAGCGGCTCTTCAAAACATAGGTGAACTACTTCCCGAGAAACCTTCAAAACAAGACCCATAATTCTTAAGAATTTTCTCAAATCCTGTGCAGAAAAGCTAATGGCCTGACGATACCTACCGTAAGGCCATTTTTGTTGTGGAAGGCTTTCCCTTAAACCGGCCGGATAAGGTAGGCTTTCCATGATAAGAAACCTAAGGCAAGGATGCCTAAGACAGATGGGTTGAAGATCATAAGATCGGAAACTCGAAAACTCAAGGAGGAATTGAAAAATGCCATTAGTAATCAACACGAACATTCAGTCCCTGAATGCTCAAAGAAACCTCAGCAAGACCCTCATGCCGCTCCAGACTGCTATGCAGAGACTCTCTTCAGGTATGAGAATCAACTCAGCAAAAGACGATGCAGCTGGTCTTGCTATCGCTGTGAGGATGAACTCGCAGATGAAGGGTCTTACCCAGGCCGTTCGTAATGCAAACGATGCGGTTTCACTTGTACAGACCGCTGAGGGTGCTATCGATGAGATGACCAATGCTCTCCAGAGGATTAGAGAGCTAGCCGTCCAGTCAGCGAACGCTTCCAACACCGCTCTTGACCGTGGTGCGACCGACAAAGAGGTTCAGCAGCTCGTCGCTGAGGTCGATAGGATTGCAACGCAGACCCAGTTTAACAACCAGACATTGCTTGATGGTACGCTGGGAAGCAAAGCATTCCAGGTTGGCGCCAATGCCGGCCAGACAATTAGCGTTGCGCTTGCACAGGGCTTAAAGGCAGGTCAGATCGGTCAGATCGCTGATAGTACTGCAACTGCTGCTACCAGTGCGGCTATCGTAGGTGGCGATAACATCCAGATCAATGATAATAAAATTATCGCGACCGTTGCAGGTGGCGCCGGCCAGACCACCTCTAGCGCATGGTCAGTAGCAAACGCTATCAATGCGAGTGGTGTTTCAGGCGTAACAGCTACCGCCGTTACGGGCACGACAACCTCAAACGTTGCCAACAAAGGTATTGACTTTGCAGCCGCAGCTGATGCTTACAAGCTTGATATCAACGGTGTAACGGTGTTTAACTATACCGCTACCGCTGCATTTGCAACAGAGGGTCTTACCCAACAGCAGTTGATCGATAGGATCAACATGTACTCAAGCCAGACCGGCGTTGGTGCTGCGCTTAACGGCACGTATATCGAGCTTACCGCTGCTGATGGTAGGGATATCGGCGTTGATGTAACCGTTACTGCTGGTGCTACCGCTGCATTTAACGCTGACTCTACGACACACGGGTTCATCGAGCTCAGCTCAAGCGACGACATTAAGATCACCGGTGACGCTTCCAATAAGCTCGGCTTTGGTGCTGGCGCTACTACGATTACGAAAGATGCCCAGACTCTTAGCAATATCGATGTTAAGACGGTTACTGGCGCTAACAACACGATGAAGAGAATCGACTCGGCCCTTAATGTTATCTCGAACATGAGAGCAGACCTTGGTGCTGTTCTTAACAGGTTCCAATCCACAACGGCTAACCTGTCAAACGTTTTGGAGAACATTACAGCCGCTCACTCACGGATTATGGATGCCGACTTCGCGGCTGAGACTGCGAATATAACAAAAGCGCAGATCTTGCAGCAGGCTGGTATCTCGGTATTAGCTCAGGCTAATACATTACCACAGAACGTATTAACGCTACTGAGGCAGTAATCAATTGGAGGGAGAATTGGGGGCGGCCCATAGGCCGCCCTCTCTTCAAATAAGATGGAAGTAAAACCGACGGGTCTAA
>NZ_PFNG01000114.1:2800-5007 GCF_002791875.1 Candidatus Aquicultor secundus
CCCAACAAAAGGGTCAAACCCCAGAGGTCAAAGTATCTAAGCAAAAAGAGCCAGGGGCTGCAATTAATGACAACAAGGCTGTTTTTGCTATCCAGGATGAGAAATACGTAGTCATCCAGTTTCTCGATAAGGAAGGCCAAGTGGTAAAGCAGATTCCGCCTAAGGAGTTAATAACCGCTTACGAGCGCCTTCAGGATAGTATAAAGAGTAATTACGATAAAGAGGCGTAACATGACATTAACAACTTCGGGGATTTTCTCCGGCATTAACACCGATGATATTGTCAGCAAGCTTATGCAAGTTGAGCGCCAGCCGCTTACAGTGTTGCAAACGAAAGAGGCTGCTTACGCGGCAAAAATAAGCGGTCTCGGCAATCTGTTATCATCGGTCTCGAGTTTCAAGAGTGCTGTTACGGCGCTAAAGGATAGTAACAGCATAAGCATGAAGGCTACTAGCGGTGATACAGCAGTCTTCACCACAACTACCAATGCAGGTGCTACGGCAGCTGGCCACACCATCAAAGTTATTAACATAGCGTTTGCCCAAAGCATCTACTCTACAACTTTTGCCAACACAACCGATTCCGTAGCTGATTTATCGACGTATGCTACACAGAAGTTGCAGATTCAGGTCGGCAGTGGCATTGCCTTTGCAATAACGGTCGATTCAACGAACAATACTCTTGCGGGCATCAAGGACGCTATCAATACAGCCAAGACAGATGTTACCGCATCTATAGTGAACGATGGATCGGGGAATAGATTAGTCCTGGCTTCTAACAAAACGGGTCTCGCAAACAAGATCGTTATAAAAGTTGATGAAGATAACGATGGCACATTTGAGGAGAACCCCGATGACCAGGACATGACCGGTTTGTCAAAACTCGCATTTAATCCCACCTACGATGGTGCCACTGGGCTTGTTAACGGTGGAATCGCAAGCTTATCGCAATCGCTAATACCGAAGGACGCCTCCCTTGAAGTTGATGGGTTGGCAGTGACGAAATCATCGAATACCATCACCGATGTTATAGCAGGTGTGACGATTAACTTAAAAAAGGATTCAGCTGGCGCCACAATTAACCTTGATGTATCGAAAGACAACGATGCGTTAAAGACTAAGATCAATTCGTTGGTGGGTGCCTATAATTCAGTAATGAATACGGTAAAGAGCCTACAAGGAACCAGCACACAACAAGGAGTTTTGCCTGCCGATAGCACATTGAGATCTCTAGCTTCTACCGTAAGGGGAGTTACTACCAATACATATAATGGCAGCTCTCTCGCGCTATTAGGTATCACACATGATAGAAACGGCGTTCTTAGCTTTGACACTGCAATATTCGATAAAGCGTTGGCAGCTGATGATCAGAATGTTATGGCAACACTAAATAGCATGGCCACTTCTCTGGAGCCAACTCTTGATACATACATAAAGACCGTTATTCCGGATAAGCAAAAGGGTTATGGCTCGACTACTAAATTGCTGGCTCAGAGAGAAGCAGAGATGCAACGTAAACTTGATAAAGTCGAGCTAGCGCTTAGGAAGAAGTTTAATAATCTTGACGCGACCGTGCAACAGCTTCAGGGCCAGGGAAATTATATGGCGCAACAATTCGCAGCACTTAGTGGCAATAAATAAGAAGGGACAGATAAGATGAATACAGCTTATGCCCAAAACGCATATACAGATACCATGGTGACTACCACTGCGAATCCGCTAGATCTTATCATACAGCTTTATGATGGAGCCATAAGTCGCCTCAGTAAGGCCGCATTTTGTATCAACCAAGGTAAAATGGCAGAAAAGATTCAGTTTATAACAAGGACAATAGCTATTATCGAGGAGCTGCTTGCGTCGCTTAATATGGAAGAAGGCGGAGAAGTGGCGGCTAACTTGCAAGGCCTGTATGTTCATATGCTGCAAGAGCTTACTATCGCAAATGCAAATAATGATGTCAAAAAGATTAAACAAGTAGAGGTGCTCTTAAAAGAGTTAAGGGGCGCATGGAAAGAGATAAGGTAGCAATGTTCGCTATTCAATCAGTAGAGTTACCACTCTACTTTCAATAGGCCAGGTCACTTAGAAACCTTTTGTGGCCTGGCTTTTGTTTGCTTGCCTCAGCTTTAACCGCTTTATTAAAGACTTATGTGCTGATGCCGATATACATAATATTGCATATTACACAGTTAATCATGATTAGTTTT
>NZ_PFNG01000010.1:0-2771 GCF_002791875.1 Candidatus Aquicultor secundus
CTTCAGAATGACATCCTAAAGGACCCTCTTGCCTATATCACCTGACAACCCCAAAATAATTCAACCCGAATATAATCGCTCTGCTCAAAAGAAGCGTTACGGCTGAGGCGACGAAAATGAGCCAGATTACCTCGTTTATGTTTTTTTCTGTTATTGCGCCTTTGCCGTCACCGATAAAGCCGCTTTCCCTCGGAACGCCATCGTAATAGTTGGTGCCGCCAAGCTTAAGGCCAAATGCGCCGGCAACGGTGGCTTCCGGCAAACCGCTGTTCGGGCTCGCATGGTTGCGTCCGTCGCGTATCGCCGTCCTTATCGCCTTGAGGGCGTCCTTACGTACCAAAAGCGCCGCTATCGCAAGGATGAGCACAGATATCCTTGCCGGGATATAGTTTACCATGTCGTCGAACTTCGCCGCAGCCCAGCCGAAGTCGATATAACGCTCGTTCTTGTATCCTATCATCGAATCCAGGGTATTTACCGCCTTATATGCCATCGCCAGCGGTGCCCCGCCGATGAGCGCATAGATAATCGGCGCTATTACTCCATCAACCGAGTTCTCCGCGACCGACTCTATCGTAGCCCGCACCACGTCACGCCGCTTCATATTCTCGGTATCCCTGCCGACGATGCGCCCGACCTTCTCGCGGGCCTCCGCAAGGTCGTTCTTCGCGAGGGACATCGCCACATCTCTGGCGCTATCCATCAGGCCCCTTGTCGCTATCGTGGTGGATATTAATAGTATAGATACCACAAATCCCGCGATGCCGTTAAGAAGCGTGGCAAGGTAGACTATGCCCCAGGTTACCGAGGCGGATATACCGACCACGAATGTGACGACCACCACGCCCATATATCGTTTTTGAGCCCACCCGAGGTTCTCATCAAAGACCTGTTTGTCGAGATATGCTATAAGGCGCCCGATCAAGACGACGGGATGGGGAGCCCATCCGGGTTCGCCAAAGGCCAGGTCGACTACGTAGGCTAACGCCACCTGGGGCCACAACATATCAAACACCTATTATTTCTGAAATCGCGTCGATATCGAGACTTTCCGATACCGTCTTTGCCAACAGGTCGATCTGCGTCTGCCTGAACACGTCGTGGTCTATGCCGAGGCTGTCCTGCGCCAGGCCCTTTTTCGCTTTAAGGAAATCAAGGAGCGACTTGCGTAACTTTCCGTTATCAAATATCCCGTGGATATACGTGCCGAAGACCATTCCGTCTGCGGATACGCATCCATCGCTTATGTCTGTGGGCGCTGTGCCGCGCTTCGTTATCCTAAACGCCTCCCGGGTATCCCCGTTTAGCCTGGTTATGCCCATGTGTATCTCGTAGCCGGTCACACTGCTGCCGAGAACCGGCTCCAAGACAGCACCGCCGCCCGACACCATCGCCTCGACCTGCATTGTGACTTTTGCGGGACTAATGCTGGTTACGCAATCAAGTAAGCCGATACCGTCGATTACACGCTCGTCCGATTCAATACCGTGCTCGTCCTCTATCGTCGTTCCGAGCATCTGGTAGCCGCCGCAAATCCCGACAACAGGAACGCCCTTCTCGCGCCGCTTTCTAATCTCGGCGACCGTGCCTTTTTCGTGAAGCACCTGCATGTCGCCCATGGTGTTCTTTGTTCCGGGGACGATTATGAGATCGGCCTCCCCGATGGGAGCGCCGGGCGTCACATAGCGAAGGTTGACTCTGGGCTCGTAAGCGAACGTATCGATATCCGTAAAGTTGGATATATGCGGAAGCCTGATTACGGCGATGTCCACCGCCCGGCCGTTGGATGCGGCTTTGTTTACATTATCCAGCGCAAGCGAATCCTCGCTATCGAGCTTGAGGTCGCTCATATAAGGGATAATTCCGAGCACGTTCTTGCCTGTCTTTGTTTCAAGAAAATCGATTCCCGGATCAAGCAGCGTCACGTCTCCCCTGAACTTGTTAATGACAAGGCCCTTGACCAGGTCACACTCATCGTCGTCGAGCAGTTCAAGCGTGCCGACGAGCTGGGCGAAAACGCCGCCGCGGTCGATATCGCCGACCAGCAAAACCGGCGCCTCGGCCATCTTTGCGATGCGCATGTTGACGATATCTTCTTTCTTTAGGTTGATCTCTGCCGGGCTTCCGGCGCCTTCGATAAAGACCAGGTCGTATTCATTCCGTAACGCATCGAGTGATTCCTCGACCTTGTGTACGAGGTCGGTCTTCTCGAAGTGATATTCGCGGGCGGAAAGGTTTCTGTACACCTGTCCCCGCACGATCACCTGGGCGCGGCTGTTATCTGTGGGTTTTAAGAGAATCGGGTTCATGTGCACGGTCGGTTTGATGCGCGCGGCCGCCGCTTGAAGCGCCTGGGCGCGCCCGATTTCATGCCCCTCTTCGGTCGCAAACGAGTTAAGGGCCATGTTCTGGCTCTTAAACGGCGCGACTTTAAATCCCTTATCGACAAATATCCTGCACAGGGCCGCCACCAGCAGGCTCTTGCCCGCATCCGACGTCGTGCCCTGCACCATTAGCGTTCTTGCTTTCATTCTTTATAGCGCTCCCTAATTAGCCGCTAGCTAGAACCAAATAATGAATGGTTGTTGTCATTCTGAAGCGTTGTGAAGAATCTAGCAATTGTCATTCTAAACGCCGGCAATTGTCATTCTGAGCAGGTCCTTCGCTATCGCTCAGGATAAACTCCGAATCTAGCGGGCACTCACAGACTGCTGTTGCCTGTCATTCTGAACGAAGTGAAGAATCTAGCGGGCACTCACGCACTTCTGTCA
>NZ_PFNG01000098.1:0-1436 GCF_002791875.1 Candidatus Aquicultor secundus
AAAGCCATTTTTTAGGGGTCAAAGTTTTGCTGCCCTAAGTGGACGCTATTCAAACCTTGCGTTGTTGGAGAAGTTGGCTAAGTATGTTGCTGACCAATGCTTTCCTGAAATCTTCCCGATTACCAAAAATCTCGGCTCGTCACCGACTTTTACCGGCATCTCAATATCTTGAGTAAGTCCGGTAACAGTAACTAGCAAAAGACCCGGTTGTGTGCGATAGTGGAATCACATGAAAGACCGCTCCTTTGAATGATTATGGATGACAGCAGTAGCAAAGACAAACTGGTCGCAGAGATAGATGATATTTTATTATGGTGCACGGTAGCCGCGCCGTTTATCGTTCTTCTGGTTTTCTCCCCGTTTAACATGGATAGTTATAGCTTACCCAAGCTTACCGCGCTTTTTTTAATCACCCTGTTTCTTACTTACTTTCAGATGCGGCGCTGGCTTGAAGAGGGTGTCATAAGAGTACCTATCCATAAGGCATTTCTCTTGGTAGGAGTTTTTCTTTTAGTCCTTGCGATTACAACCTTCAGCTCAGCAAATCCGTTGGCAAGCCTGATCGGAAGATTTGAAAGGTACGAGACCTTGCCCGCGTATATCTGTTACGCGATCCTTTTCTGGTTTTCATTTAAAGCGGCCCAGGAGAACGGGTTCAAGCAGAGCTTTAATGCGCTCTTTATGGTTACGTTCACCGTGATAAACATCTTTGGCCTTTTCGATGCCCTGGGCGCAAATATGTCTCAAGCGGCAGTGAAAAACGCCGGCAGGATAGCCTCAACGATCGGAAACCCTGTCTTTTTTGGTGCGTTCTTGGCGATATCCCTGCCCATATTGATTGCAAAAGCCCTATTTCCCCCAGAGCAGCGAAAGCGATTCTGGGACGATCCTAGAGTAGCGTTTGCACTTATCGGTCTCGGCTTGGCAATGCTCGTAAGCACCATTTCAAGAGGCGCCTGGCTTGGCGCCGTAATCGGCTCGCTGATACCCCTCTATAAACGATTTAAGAGCCGGAAAAACTCGTCCATAAAAGGGGCACGGTACCCGTACTGGCTGCTCCTGGTCCCGGTGGGTATTGTATCCGGAATCCTTCTTTCGGCATCGGTAAACTCGGGAACCTCCTCTGTCGTTAATATGGCCAGCTCACCCAGTTCTCTTGGAACCCGTATCGAACTCTGGAAATCCTCCTTGCAGATGATCGCACACAAGCCGCTTACCGGTTACGGCCTGGGACAAACTAACGACTGGATAAATCCCTTTTTAACGCTTAAGTTTACCCAGATCGAAAGCGGTTTTGTTGACCGGGTACATAATATCTATCTACAGTCCGTGATTGACGGTGGGGCGCTGCTACTGCTTGCGCAGCTCTGGCTCATCACTTACGTTGTATTGAAAGGCCTCAGGGCGGCTAGAAACAACTCGGATTACCTAGCAAT
>NZ_PFNG01000098.1:1446-4105 GCF_002791875.1 Candidatus Aquicultor secundus
TGGTTCAGGGATTAAGCGGTATCGCCACCAACGATTTAAGCCTCTTTTTCTGGTGTATCATGGGTTCGGTCGTCGGCAATGCGGTAAAAGGTACCAGTCGCGTTATAGAATGGCGTGTAGCACAAGGGGCCGCACTCAAGTGGCTGGCTCTTGTTGTTGTGGTGGCGCTTTCTATAGCGGCTTTAACGCCGCCGGTGCTAGAGGCGCGGTATTCTGCGGCAGACAGCGAAGTGCGCACGACGATGAGCGAATCCGCCCTCAAGGGTGCCTGTGATGCAGCTCAATACCTGGCCGTCCAGCCCCATTACCAATGGTTCTGTGCCAATCTATGCTTAGACCTTGCCAATGATACAAAAGATGCATCGGTTGCCAGGCTCGCGATTACGGTAGCTAAAAGAGGACTAAGATACTCCCCGAATTATCCGCAGCTAATTCATACTCTGGGAACAGCCTATTTGGTATCGGCCCGATATAGCAGGAACAATAAAGACCTTGGCCAAGCGGAAAAGTACCTATACCTGGCGCTACAGAAAGCGCCGCTAGATAAAAACACCTATATAGACGTGATCATGTTAAATCTGCAAAAAGGGAACTATGACGAGGTAATAAGGGTAAGCAAGCTATTGGGATCGATTGATCCGCAAGGTTCGAGGCCTCTTATTTCCGAGTCGGTTGCCTACGAGTTAAAGGGCGATAAAAACAAAGCGGACACCCTGCTTAAGTCGGCGCAAAAACTCGACCCCGGAGCGCAAAGCGTATGGAATACGTTCTTGGGCCTCGCAAAAACCTCGCCGGCCCCCGAGGTAAAATTACCGTCCGGGAAGTAACAAAACGAACCTGGGATAATGTAGCTTTAATGTTAATAAACGCAATTAGCTTTCTTGGGTTAATTTACGCGGCGACTTCAGGAAGATCTAGCTGAACGTTGGCAAGAATTACTCTGTCTCTCTCTTCTTTAGTTTCCACAACACCTTCGAGAAACTCATCCAGGTGCCCAGCTATTTGCTCCAGGGTGCTTGAACCCGGAACTTCTTCATTATATTCGAGAGCTACCTCAATCCACCCAGCAATTGCATCCTTAGCCATCTCAAAAGCTTCCTCTACGGTTTCACCTTGAGTGACACATCCGGGAAGATCCGGAACCAAAACAGTGTAGCCTCCCTCTTCTGCCGGTATAAGGATAGCTGGGTACTGATAACGCAACTGTCTAAACCTCCTTTAGGTCAATCATGGCCTGTTTAAGAATAGATTTTAGAGTGGCAATTTTTATGTCTTCGCTCTCAGTCCTATAAGGAACAGTAACTTTTCCCGGCTTTGTTGGATGCTTGAAATGATGATGGCTTCCTGTGGTTTTAGTTAAATACCATCCATCTCGCTTTAGAATACTAACAACTTCTTTGGCTTTGTAGCTCTTCACTGATGTAATCCTAGTCTAGCCTTGAAGGTTTGTCAATTAAACTACCGTTTGCTTTGTTTAATTTCACACCAGGTTAGCCTGAAAGCAGCCTTCATATATTTAGCCATGATTTGGCTTCTCACAAAGAACTTCAATAGAGGATATTTTGCATATATGCCGTATTCTATAATTAAAAACGGCTTTTGAATAAAGGAGTTGCCGGTGAATCCTCACAAGAGCGCTCTATCAGATATGCTTTTGCGTTTCGCTGCAGCAGTAGCTCTATTCGCTTTATGTCTTTGTCTAATTCCTGGATGCCAGCAACCTGCGTCACCATCCGGCAGTTTAAAAAGCGCACGGCAGCCAACTAAAGAGAAGATTCTGTATGTAAAAAACGGCATAATCTACGAAACGGGCCTCTCTGGGTCTCATACCCGCAAGATATTTTCAGCAAACCGCTATAATCCCTGGGGAGCTTTTCTGTATTTACTCACTAGATTCTATTACACCGAGAACTTGCTTAATGATTTTTGGATGCAGCATCTTACCGGTATGAAAAGGGATGATTATTCTTTTATTCTCCCTCATATATATTCTATGGCTACCCTTACTCCTGTCCAACACAAAACCGGCTCTTAGCAACAGCGTTTCTGCATCTTGTGGTGTAAGTCTCGGTGGTTTAGGCAACTTCAACCTCTAGAGTAGCCGTGATTATCTCCTTGCTAAGAACTTTCTTTCTCTCATCTTCTGGCAACGTCTCCAGATATAGTTCAACGGCTTCTTTTATGTTGGCTAATGCTTCTTCAAACGTATCGCCTTGCGTTTGGCATCCTTCCAGCTCCGGCGCATATGCGTAGTAGCCGTATTCATCTTTTTCAATAACAACACTAACCTTATAGGACATAATATCCCTTTCCTTATACTGCTTTTACCTGCAAATATTATAAGCTCAACTTTTATTTAAGAGTATATACATAGAAATGCAATTAATAAATAGCGATTTAGCAGAAGGTAAGAGCATAATCTATAAACAAAAAGCCTTGCACAGCTGCAAAGGGAAGAGCACTGGGCTCCGCATAAAACCGTTTACCAGTATAAACGGCGCACAATCGATAAAAAGCACACGATTGCGAAATTAATTCAGTTCGAATCCTTCCGCCCCTCTGAACATCGCAATAATCGGGATAGGGGGCGGCTTTCGCCGCCGACCCTCCCACACCACCGTACAAGCGGGTCCGCATACGGCGGTTCGTCAGAATGAAC
>NZ_PFNG01000125.1:0-12156 GCF_002791875.1 Candidatus Aquicultor secundus
TTTTTTTATAGCAGGAGGGTCTAAGCTTAGATAACCTGAGTGAGATAGATGGTTGATAAAAGCTTGTAGATGCTTCTTAGGACGGTATATCAAAGCTTAGACAAGCCCAGTGATAGAATCTGTGAGTGCGATCTAGATTCTTCGCTTCGCTCAGAATGACATCTGATAAATGCCAAATAGCAAGCGAGGAAGATGGCACTATCTTAAAGGAGAGATCAAGGTGTCTTCTAACCAATCCGGTAAAGAAACAATCGGCGTTATGCTGATGGCCTTCGGGGGGCCGGACTGCCTCGATGCGGTCGAGTCGTTCATGGAAAAACTCATGAAGGGAAGAAAACCCACGCCCGAGATAGTGGTAAGGGCCAAGGATAAGTACCGTCTCATCGGAGGAAAATCCCCGCTTCCCGAAATCACAAAACGCCAGGCCGATGCCCTTGAGTCTAAACTTAACGAGCTAAGCGATGGGTCCGTATCGTTTAAGACGTGCGTTGGAATGCGCTATTGGCACCCGTTTATCGAGGATACGATTACGCAAATGGCGGCCGACGGCATACGCCGCGCCTTTGCGATCAGCATGTCCCCGCACCACTCGAGGGTCAGCACGGGGGCGTACGGCGAGGAGATCGATCGCGTGGTCTCCGAGAAAAACCTCGATATTTCAATAGAGATAATCGGCGGCATGTACAATCACCCGGTCTTTATCGAGGCGGTTGCCGAGAAGATCACTTTAGCCCTCGAAAGGTTCCCGCGCGAACGACAATCCGGTATCCAGGTTATCTTTAGCGCACACAGCCTCCCCGTAGCCTACATCGAATCCGGCGATCCGTATGTCGAGGAAATCAAGGCGACAATCGATGAGGTTCTTAAAAAAACCGGTCCGCTTTCCTGGAAGCTTGCATTTCAAAGCAAGGGGAGCATCCCCGGGGCTTGGCTGGGGCCGGTGGTGGAAGAGGTCTATGAAGAAATACTCGCCGGTGGGCATAAGGACGTGCTCGTCGTTCCCGTCGGATTTGCAGCCGATCACGTCGAGACCCTCTGGGACCTCGATATTCTTCATAAAGGGCAGGCCGAGAAGCTGGGATTAAACTACGAGCGCTCCGACGCGCTTAACGATTCGCCCAAATTCATAGAGGCGCTGGCATCCATGGTGCTGGAAGCGTTAAATAGTAGTACGTAGCGTGATGTATAGATTTTAGCTGATGGCTGACCGCTGAAAGCTGACAGCTAACACAAGAAGGTGGAAAGCATGAAAAAGGTGGCAATCATAGGTGGAGGTATAACCGGGCTCTCTGCGGCCTATGCCGTTAAGCGGGCTATCGACGGCGGGGCGGATATCGACTACGTTCTGCTCGAGAAAAGCCCTCGCCTCGGCGGGAAAATCCACACCGAGCGCACTGCTAACGGGTTTGTAGTCGAAGGCGGCCCCGACTCCTTCATCTCAACCAAGCCCTCGATTTTCGAGCTTGCAAAGAAACTCGGCTGCGAAGACAAATTCATCGTGAGTAACGACGAGGTGAAAAAAACCTACATTCTCGTAAAGAACAGGCTGCGCGAGCTGCCGGACGGCGTCATGATGATCGTCCCGACCAAAGTCATGCCGTTTATAACCACCGATCTCTTTTCCTGGCCGGGCAAGATCCGCATGGCCATGGACTTTTTCATCCCCAAGAAAGAACCGGGCGATGAGACGCTGGCAAGCTATGTTCGCAGGCGTCTTGGCAAAGAGTGCCTGGATAGGCTTGCCGATCCGCTGGTCGCCGGCATCTACTCAAGCGATCCCGAAACGATGAGCCTTGCAGCCACCTTCCCCATCCTTCTGGATATGGAGCAGAAATACGGCAGCATAACCAAAGGTATGATCGCAGCTATGAAGGCCAGGCTTAAGGCCGCTCCCCAGGGGGCTAAACCGGGCGCCCCGGCGGGCCCTAAGCGCACGCTTCATATGTCAATGAAGGGCGGTATGCAGGATATCATCGATGAACTCTACAAAGCCGCAGATAAAGATAAGATACTCGTAAACGCCGAAGTTGCCGGGATTGACGAAGTAAAGGGCGAAGATGGCTTCACCGCATACAAGCTGCAGATGACCGATGGCACGACTATCGTGGCGGATGCGGTAGTCTTTGCTTCCCCATCAAACGATGCGGCAACGCTTGTCGAAAACATCGATACGCAGCTGGCCGGCGTTTTGAACGAAATCCCGCAGGCGTCGTCGGCGACCATTTCTCTTGCCTACCGCAGAAAAGACATAAAGCACGATTTCAAAGGTTTCGGGTTTTTGGTTCCGCTCGGGGAAGGATACAAAGTCAAAGGCTGCACCTGGAGTTCCACCAAGTGGAGCGGGCGTATCCCCAATAACGATTACGCTATGATCCGCGTGGTCCTGGGCGGCGCACGTTCCCAGGAAAACGCATTCCTACCCGATGACGAGCTGGAGTTTGTGGTAAAAGCGGAGCTTAAAAAAGTTATGGGTATCGATGCCGAACCGGCCGAAACCTGGATATTCCGGTGGCCGAACGCCATGCCCCAATACACCCTCGGACACCTCGATCGCCTGAAAAAGATAAAAGAGCGCGCATCCGCACACCCCGGCATGTTCCTGGCCGGCGGTTCGTATCGCGGCGTCGGCATACCCGATTGTATAAACTCAGGCACAAAGGCGGCCGAAGAAGCTGCGGCTTACCTCACGGGGATCACGGAACCGGCCAAAGTCTAGTTAATCTACAAGGTCAAGTTTTCTATTGTCTGCAATAGTGGTAATATATGTTAATATAAAAGCAGCTACCGTTGGCAGATAGGATACCTCTATAGCTATGTGGGGTATGCGTGACCGGCTTCAGTAGTCTTGAAAAGGGGTTATATTTAGCGGTATGCATCTTGCAAATATTCAAGATGCAAGCAATAATTAGATAAAAATGAGGGGGGTGACCTCCTCATTTATTTTTTTATGTTAACGTAGATTTAACCTTCACGATAAAAATCTGACAAAATAAGGAGATGGTTTCTTTAATTAAAGTTCTTACGGTTCATCGGTATCCGATAGTGCGGGAGGCTTTTAAGTCGGCCCTGTCTTCCGAACCGGATGTACTCATTATAGGGCAGACGTCATCATGTGATGACGCACTGCGCATCATATCCGAGCAACGGCCCGATGTGCTTATCGTTAGCTTTATAAAACCCAATATCTCCGGCCCTGATCTTGTTAGAAAAGCCCGGCAGATCGATCCGTCGATAAAAATCCTTGCATTTGTAGTTGGTAAATTGGTCGAGATACAGAGAGCGCTTCTTGGACTACAAGTAGAAGGCCTACTCAGGTGGGATTGTCAGCTTGATGAAATCAGACTTGCCTTGAGAAGGGTATATGAGGACGGCACATATATCAGTCAGCAAATAGCCGACGCTTTGCTTGATGAGAGTGATGTCTATAAGGAGATAAAGCTTTCGGTCAGGCAACTGCAAGTCCTAAAAATGATTGCTGAAGGATTTACAAATAAACGCATATCCGCAGAACTGGGAATAAGCTACGATACGGTCAAAACCCACGTCAGGGTAATCCTTAAAAAGCTGGATGCCGCAGACAGGGCGCAGGCGGTATCAAAAGCATATGACCTCGATATGCTTAGCCTTTCAGATGAGCCGGACAGTGATACGATCGGATGCCTATACTAATATCGCCTTGGAACCTCTTAAAGCTGGGTTTTATCTACTAAGTATTCTTCATGTAATTCTTACCAACTTTGGCTTCCGGCCACTGTCCCCGCAGATATTGACAACATACCCTACCGGGTATATTATTAATTAACCTATACATGATAATCGCTTTTAAGCATTAAGGGTAAGGGCTTGCTATATCGGGCCATGCCGGAGGGAAGTATATTAAAGAACTATTTCAAAGCGCTGGCAAATCCTGCTAGATTGGAAATACTGTCTTTGTTGAGTAACTCCGAAAAAGACGGGGGAAACGATGTTTCTAACGGGCATGGAGAACTCAGCGTTTGTAAAATTATCGAGAGCATACCGCTTTCTCCGTCGACAATCTCCCATCACCTTAACGTGTTAAAAGAAGCTGACCTCGTTAAATCGAGGAAGGACAAACAGTGGATATACTATTCTTTAAACAGGGAAACAATTAACAAAATAAGGGGCTCCCTATCAAATCTCTAGCTATCTATAAAAACATCAGGAGGTTTTACGATGAAAATCGCAGTATCAACAGCCGACGAAGTGTCGGTATGCGGCCATCTCGGCCATGTCAGCAAATTATTTATCTATGAGGTCGAGGGCGCCACGATCGTATCCAGGCAAATACGCCAGGTAACACCGGTTCACGGCCCCAACGATCGCCATGAGCACCACCACGGTAACGACGAGCATCACCATCATTCAGTGCACAATGCGGGCCACGGCGGCCTTGTCGGCTCAATATCCGACTGCACGGCAGTTATAACAAACGGCATGGGCGGCGGTATGGTTCACGCCTTGCAAAGCGCAGGCATCGACCCCGTCATGACGCTCGAGACAAGCCCCGACGCAGCCGTAATCGCCTACCTCAGCGGCACCATCGCAACAACCAGCGGCTGCGGCCACTGCGGCCACTAAGTGCAGAAGCCAGATATGATTACTTGGGTATCTGCTCTGGAAAACGGGTTTTACCTTTAAAAACCGGTACTTTGCCGAGGGCTGGATGGAAGGGAATACAAAGCTGCAAGAGGAGAAACCGTTAAATCGAGAAATCAGGCGACGCCAAATCAAGAAACTCGCCCAGGAACCCAGAAAATCTGCGATGAGCTACTCGATGACAAAAAATCGGCGTAATCGGTAGGCTGCGCCGTTACCTACGGAAGGAAATTGAGCGGGTTTTGAGGGTTCCCGTTTACCCTTACTTCAAAATGCAGGTGAGGTCCGGTCGACATCCCCGTTGAGCCCGAATGCGATATAATTTGGCCCTGGTCCACGTGCTGGCCCTCGCTCACGTCAAGACTTTCGTTATGACCGTAAAGGCTGGAAATGCCGCCCCCATGATCGATTACGACCGCATTACCATAGCCGCCCATCCATCCGGCCATAATGACCGTACCGCCCTTCGTGGCGTGAACCGGCGTGCCCGAGCCGCAACCAAGGTCGACCCCCGTATGCATTCGCGAATACCCGAGCACCGGATGAAAGCGCCAGCCAAAGGGCGAGGTAATCGGCGCTGAAACAGGCCAGATGTAGCCTCCGGTGGATGAAGCCCTGCTATAGCCGCGCGAGGTAGTGATGCTCCCGCCCCTCTGCAGGGTTTTAATCTGGTCGGCCACCATTTGTGACGTGGACAAAAGAACATCTTCCTGGCTTTCCAGGTTGGATTTATCACGCTGGACCCGGGCAAATATTTGCTTCTGCCGGTTAACCTCGTTCTTGAAGAGATCCTGCTTCCCAACCAATCTGCACTTGACCACCTTCAAGTGGTTCTCTTCATCTACTAATTGCAGGTGTTGTCTGCCAATTACCTTTTTCTGAGCCGTGACCTCATCGAGTTTAGACACAATATCTTTTCTTGCGTGTTCCATATCGCCGACCATCTTACCATCATGCTCGGCGATGGTAGTAAGCAGCGAAGAACGCATCAGCAAATCGCCCAGGTCGCGAGAGTTAAGCAGCACTTGAAGGATTGTCGTCGGACCGTTTTTGTAAATGCTGCTTATGCGCATATCATAAGTTTCGCGCTTGTAGGCAAGCTTCATCTCGGCAACCGAAAGAGCGGATTGGGTTGCCTTAAGCTGCTTCTGCGCCTCAAAGAGTCGCGCTTCGGCGACTTTTCTCTTAGAGGTACTCCACCTTATATCCGCTTGTAAGCTCACAATCTCTAGCTGCAACTGACCGGCTTTTTTTAAGTTAAGGTTAATCTCCTGCTTGACGTCGGCCTGCTTTTTCACGGCAGCATGCTGCAGCTTCTTGTTTGCCTCGACCTTGGCCTTAACTTTTCTAAGCTGCGCGCGTTTGTCATCCAACTGGGATGCGAGCGCCGTTGAAGCTAGAAGAGAGAGCACTAGTACGGCTATTATTAAAACTGTTGTGCGATAATGTCTTTTAAAAGGTACCATGCAGGTTCAAAATTTAACCACTAGGGGCTCGATAAGTCAACCAACTAGGCACATGGTATTAATTACCAAATTCCTTGACCTGGCAGTATATTAAAAACTAATCGCTAACAGTCCATAAATGCTTACGGTTGTTTATACTACCCGAACGCTGGCCCAACAAGCGGGGGAATACTCGAAGTTATTTAAAAATAAGCCAGTCGTTTCCTTTGCCAAACGTAGTATGTACCAGGTGAAACTCTCCCGAAAGCCGCTTCCCGTGGAGGACGATTTTAAGGCTTTTCGGTTTCTTTTCGACGATCTCAAACGTGCCCGTATCCCAAATCGAAACCGTCCCGGCCCCGTATTGCCCCTCGGGTATCGTACCCTCAAAGTCAATATAGCCCACGGGATGATCCTCTACTTGCACCGCCAGCCGTTTTACCCCTTTTTCATCCGAAATCCCTTTGGGTACCGCCCAGCTTTTAAGCACAATGGGCCCGGACGGGTCGCCTGATGTAAAGAAGTCGGCGGGCAGTTCGAGGCGAAAGTCAAAATGGTGGTGGCTGGCATAATGCTCCTGCACCACAAAGCGCTGTTGCGAGGTTGTACCCGGTTGCCCGGTAGGCTCCGGTGTCTCGCTAAACTCTCTTTTCTCCCGGTATTTTCCCAATGCCATGGTCTCATTATACCCCAGGCTGTCTAAAAACTATCCTCCTAATAATTGGGACTTCCGCTTATACTATGAACTCCAACATATCTTACCATCGTTTATTGAAATAAAGTGAAGCAAGAGGGAGATTTTAAAATCGCCCTCTTGCTTTAAAGTCTTACTATTATCTTGGCCTTACTTGTAAGAGAACATTTCAAGCACTTCACCAGTACTATCATTAATAACAATATGCAGTTGGGTAAGTGGAGGCTGGGCTTTCACTGGTGTGCCACTGTGCGCAACACCACCATGCCCCTCTATTTTGAGGCCCTCGATCGTAACAATCCAAACCGGTAGATCTTTTAGCAGGATGTCCTTTTCTGGCAATTTTGGTGTTTCATTATCTGTAAATAACGCATATACAGCATGTACGCCAGTTGCATGTTCACTGTCATACCCACCTGCTATATATGTTTTTGCTTTATCTATTGCCTCTTTACTTGTCATGTCTGCCGATTTTGCAGGTTGCTTCAATTCAAAATGATGCTCTTTCATTCCTGGATCAGATGCTAACATTTCCAAATCTGATTGCGCTGAAACAGTGTTAGATGCCTCTGCTATATGCTTACTAGCTGATTTATGGCTTACTGATGCATATGCGGCATAACTCAATATCAATACTATGGCTAGCACAGCAGGTATAACCTTAATCGTAGAACCACTAAACATTTTAGCTTCCTCTCTTTATAAAATACAACATTACACTATCGCTTATCCCAAATCCAAAAACTTGCAGCACCGGCAACGGCATTGTTAGCATAGATATCCGTTGCGTCATTTATAACACTACCCACTGTTTGGGTGTGCCACACAAAACTTGAATCTTTGTATTGAAGACTGCCGAATGAGTTCTTATTAGATGTTATGCCTGGCATGTGGTCACTCCGCGTAAAAGTCTCACCTAGAAAATCTGTGCGGTAACCTTCTATTCCAAGAGCACTATATCCTACTGTACCAACAATGTTTCCGTTAATTTTAGCGTACCATGTGCTACTGTCCCTGCCAACCATAAAATCGTTGTAGCTGCCAATAGTGGATGTGCCCAAATATTTCATATAATGGATTTGGTTCGGGGAATGATAATTACTATATTCCCAGAAATAAACCGGTGCTGATTGGGGATAGTCTTTGCACCAACCAACCTGTATATATTGTTGGTCAGCATCGTAATACCCAACAACCATTGGCCAGGCTGATGATGATCCGCCAGAAGCTACAGTAGGATTAACTGCAGTTTCGATGGTTGCAGCGGCTCCTGTATTATTTGCTACCCATCTTGAGCCACCATCAAATAAATGAGTTGCAAATGCTGGCGCGGCTACTGCAATATTTGCAGTAACAATAAGACTTAAAACTATTAAGCGTACGGTACTTGGGCGGAGTAATCTTCGCAACTTCAAAATAGGAACAACCTTTATCATTATGCATCCCTTCTCTTGACTTATCGTATGATACGTAATAACTAAAACCATACATAATCTTTGTGGTGACGTTCCGAGAGGGTGGTTCATTTGGTCAATCTGCAGCCATTATCCGACCATAGGCAATGCTCCTTCTATGAAATACTGCTTACTAAATGTTGATAAATTGACTTAGTTTTTGAATCGAGCGTTTCCTTTGTCTAACTCCAAGGCAATAAACATATGCGGGAAGAGTTCTCATTGGAAGATTGCCTTATTGGTTTGCTAATAATGAGAAATAAAATTTAATATTGGAGATTATTGGTTTGTCGAGTGCTGGCCCGTTTAGTTATCTAGCGAATATTTAAGAATGCTAGGGCTTATTAGATAGTATACGTCGCTAATATTAATATGTAAAGTGAGTTGCATTACAATGCATAATATTGTAATACCCCGTTATTAGTGTTCAAGGCTTTATAGTGTTCAAGGAAAGATGGGGCATGTAGAACAACGCCCCAATTCAATGGCAGACTGCGTTAAAATCCTCTTAACTACTGGTTTTTACGCTTAACTGAGCGTAAACTATACGTATAACGTATGAAGTAATTAGGATGTTTTTACATGAACTTTAAACCATACATTCAAAATCAAGCTATGCTTCTGCCGCCATCGTTTAAAGAATGCTTGCCTCCTGACCACTTTTGCTTTATGGTAAACGACATTGTTGATGGTTTAGATCTCTCCATAATTGAGAGCACCTTTGCACTTCAGGCGAAGCACGACGCATCAAGATTAACCTTCACCTGGAGCAGTTACGGCAAGAAATGCGAGAGAAGCTCAACTCTGCTCATGGCAAGGCCGCACATGGGGAACGAATATGGGAAATCGAGCCGGTGATCGGTAACTTAAAGTACAACCAAAAACTAACCACGTTCCTCTGTCGAGGCAAGAAGATGGTCTCCGTTGAGCTGGGTCTCTCCTGTACGGCGCATAACCTGATTAAGATATTTAACGGATTAAAAAGAAAGGGAGTCCAAGGAGAAGAAATCGGCCTGATAATGAGATTAAAAGCGGCCTAAAAAACTAGAAAACCCGAGCTTACGGCCCAAGATATTTGCAGTTCTTAGTAACTTTTGAAAAAGGCTGTCCAAATTTCCTCAAAAAGAGGTTTTTAGACAGCCTGACCCGTAACGGTTGCCCGTACTCCACCAAAACCATAAATGCATCCGCGCAGGGTTTCCCGATCTCGGTTCTCGGCAACATATAAGCTATATAAAGCCGGTTTACGATTCTTGGGGGCTGGAAACAATGCGGATTTTAGTAACTGGAGATGTGCTCGTCCCAAAAACGGTACACGAGTTTGAAGATCATAACATAGCCGTTATCAGAAAACCTGCCGACTTACGTGAAAAAGACCTTATAGAAGCCATAAAAAATGTCGACGGCTATATTCTCGGCGGCAGCGAGAAAGTAACCGGTGCCGTAATCAATGCGGCTGAGTGCCTAAAGGCGATAATATTCTGGGGAACGCAACCCGATACCTTCTTCACCGACGAGGCGATGAACAAAATCAAGCAGCGTCGTATCACCCTTGAGACTACGGGCTCATCCATTAACGCCGTTGCCGAGATGACCGTCTTTCTGCTTGGCTCCGCATTGAGGGATATCCCATATCTGGTCGAGAAGGTCTATTCCGGCGTCTGGGAGCAGGCGAAGGGGACTGAGATCAAGGGAAAAACACTGGGGATTGTCGGTATGGGCAGGATCGGGCAAACCGTCGCAAAACGCCTCTCGGGTTTCGAGCTACAAGAGGTGCTTTACTACGACGTTCGCCGAAGCGAGAAGGCCGAGCAAGAACTGGGCGTACGATTTGTTGATCTCCCTGCCCATGACAAAATTCTGGTTCACACCACACGTTGCGTTCGACACAAAAGAAAACGACATCGAACAGAGCGAAATAGCCTTCGAGCTGATGGTACAGGTCTTAAGCGAGCAATCATCCGCCGCATAATGAGGCATTGACGAGGAGGTAGGAAAGGGCAGTTGCCCTACCTATACAAGCGTTATGCTTTAAACTATGCTAAGGATACTAAGAATAGTAATCATCGGGTAGTAACCCAGTAAACAAAACCGCCGGGAGGAAAAATAATGTCCGATTCAATCAAACTTCTAGAAGAACTGGTAAACGCATCCGGGGTGTCCGGATTTGAAGGCGATGTCAGACAGCTGATCCGTCGCCATCTCGAATCGATCACCGATATCGAAGTCGACAACCTGGGAAGCATCATCGCCCAGAAAAAAGGCACAAGCGATCAGCCACGAATAATGATTGCCGGCCATATGGACGAAGTCGGTCTCATGGTCTCGTTCATCACCAAAGAAGGATTCATAAAATTCCAACCTCTTGGCGGCTGGTGGGATCAGGTCATGCTCGCCCACCGGGTTACCGTAAAAGGCACAAAGGGGGACGTCCCAGGTATAATCGGCTCAAAGCCGCCCCACGTTCTCTCCCCTGAAGAGCGAAAGAGGGTCGTTGAGATGAAGGACATGTTCATCGATATCGGCGCCTCAAGCGATGCGGATGTTAAAGACATGGGCATAAAGCCGGGCGACCCCATCGTCCCCGAAAGCCCGTTCACCCGCATGAAAAAAGACAACATGCTTATGGGAAAAGCCCTGGATAATCGCGTCGGTTGCGCTGTTTTTATGGAAGTCGTCAAGAGGCTAACGGATATCGATCACCCCAACAGCGTTTTTGGCGTCGGTACCGTTCAGGAGGAAGTAGGATTACGGGGCGCTAAAAGCAGCGCTGCTCTTATAAACCCCGATGTGGCGATCGCAGCCGAGGTTTCAATTGCCGGCGATACCCCGGGCGTGGGTGAGAACGAAGCCCAGGCTAAACTAGGGAAGGGACCTTCTATCGTAGTTCTTGATGGCAGCTTGATTCCAAACACTAAATTACGTGATCTGGCTGTAACAACAGCAGAAGAAAACAATATCCCGCACCAATTCCAGGCGGGAGTCAGGGGAGGTACCGATGCAGGCAGAATACATCTACACGGCACAGGAGTACCGAGTCTTGTTATCGGCGTTCCAACCCGCTATATCCATAGCCACGTTTCAATCATGGACCATAACGATTTTGAAAACGCCGTAAACCTGATAGTCGAAGTTGTCAAAAAGCTCGATATGAACGCCGTAAAGAACCTTAAGCCATAACCGGTAACGCTCAAGAGACGACCGAGCGAATGCAAAAACGAATTTAGGACTACAGCTTTTCCTTGAGCTTAAGAAGCTCTTCCAACTCGGCCTCGTCCTTGATCTTTAGCAGGTGTCGCAAGATAGGATTCTTAGACCCTCCCAGGATTCTATCAATCACACTATCTATTATTTGGTTTGCCACCTTGGTATTGCTTATAGCGGCGGAGTAGACATACGCTTTGTTTTCCCTGTTCTGTTTCAAAATCCCTTTTAGGGAAAGGTTGTTCATCGCGGCCATAATGGTCGTATAGGGAATGTATCCGTTCTCTAGAAGTTCCTCATGGACGGCTCTTACCGTCACTTTCCCATCTCTCCAGATAACCTGCATGATTTCTACTTCTATTGGGCTTAGGCCGTTAACAATCGTCCTGCTTTTCTTCGCGCTTTTTTTCAACTTAAAAACTCTCATCGCTGATGATTTCATGATTCGAAGCCGGCAAATGAGGCCCGGATCCAAATCATGTTACTTTAGGTAAACAGAAGCAAGCTTTTAATTACATAGATGAGCCACGAAAAGCTTAATATTACCGGCTAGCATTGGCCCCAATATTATACCATCTTGCAAGCACCAGGTAAATTAGACTTTAGCGCTATAAAAAAACGGGGGCTTTTGTAGCCCCCGTTTTTTCTTTGTGTGCGCCCGGCATGGGCGATAGCTTGGCGGTGAAAGTCCGCTATGGGCTTGGCAGTGGGAACCATTAGCCAAGGGCAAGGGTGTCCATCG
>NZ_PFNG01000144.1:0-12196 GCF_002791875.1 Candidatus Aquicultor secundus
GGTCGTTATGATAAAATACGGCAAGTTCAAGGCGCTTTTCACCGGCGATGCCGGTGAGGATATCGAAAAACGTCTGGTGGACGAGGACTCTGATATCGATGCAGATGTCCTCAAAGTAGGCCATCACGGGAGCGCCGCCTCAAGCACCCGGGATTTCTTGCGCCACGCTTCTCCTGCGGTCTCGGTTATATCGGTAGGCGAAGGCAACAAATACGGCCATCCCTCGCGCTCTGCAATCCGCCGACTCGCAGCCGGCGGCTCAAAAATTTACCGCACAGACCGCAACGGTGATGTTACAATAATCACTGACGGCACGACCTACCGCGTCTTCGTTGAAAAAGGCAGCAAGTAGCGACTCCCTGTCATTCTGAGCGATAGCGAAGAATCTAGGGGGCACTCACAGTTGCTATATAGCAAGCCGTCTAAGCTTAGATATAGCACACAAAAGGAGACAGAATAATAGCCGGGCAAACAAAAAAGCCACCACAACCAAAACCGCTCAAATCCGTCTATCTAATACACGGGGACAAGAAGATGATAGACGAGGCGCTTGCGCGCCTGCGCAAGCGGATCTCGGCGCAGTTCGACCTGGATTTTAACTTCGACCAGTTTAGCGGCGCCGAAACGAACGCGGGCAAGATCATGCAGGCGGCGAACACCTTGCCATTCATGTCCGATAAGCGGCTTATCATCGTCAAAGACGTGGAAAAACTCTCCTCAGAGGACACCTCGCAGCTCGCCAAGTACATAGAGAACCCCTCGCCATCGACGTGCCTGGTGCTGGTTGCCGGCTCTATCAACAGGGCAAGCCGCCTATATAAAGCCGCTGAAAAATCCGGTGAGATCGCCGAGTATACGCTGAAGAAATTTAATAAAACCCCAAACGTCTGGATAAAAGAGCAGTTCAGCGAGAGGGGAAAGCTCGTCTCCGATGCCGTCGCACGGTATTTGCTCCGCGAGGTCGGTGTAGACCTTGAGCGGCTCAGCGTTGAGATCGAGAAAATCAGCCTTTACCACGAATCAGACCGCATCGTCGACCCGGAGGATATCGAACCCGTCGTTACTAAATCACACGAGACCTCTATCTTTGGCCTTGCCGACAGCATAGGGGACCGCAACATCCATAAAGCCATCGATAACCTGCATCATCTGCTCCAGCAAAAGGAATCGCCGCTCGGAATCCTAAACCTTATCGCAAGGCACTTCCGCCTATTGCTTCGCACCAAGGTATGGGTCGAGGCCGGCCATGATAATAAGTATGTGGTCGAGCACCTGACCGGGGAGGAAGGCAAGAAGCTGCCGTATTTCGTCGTAGCGAAGTACCGCGACCAAAGCTATAATTTCCCGACCGATGAGCTTAAAACCGCATTTAAACACCTACTTAAAGCCGATATCGCGCTTAAATCGAGCCCACAGCCGGCTGAGGTCATCCTCGAGGATTTGATCATCAGGTTGGCTGTATAGAGCTTCACCACAGTTCCTTTCGCTAAGCATCCCGTGGTTATATTCTGTGCCCCCTAAGCAAAGATAAATATCCGGTAGTCGTCCACATATTAGTCTGTAGAACAGCAATAAATAAACTCGCCACAAAAACATTCTGCTGGGATATACTAGGCATTTTGACCCAGTAAAAGGGCTTATTTGAATAACTTAAGCAAAAAAAGCGCTTAGAATGGTTGCCAACCACCCAATAACTGGTTATAATTACCAGTAATATAATGGTAGTTATGCAGCAATACTACGTAACTACGGGGAAAGCGATGATGATATACTATCATGTGGTCACTTAGGTATATCGGAGCAAGTAGTGAACCCGACCCTGAAGAAATAAAAGGGGCCGGGTTTTTCTTTTTTTCAACCATTGGTGGCCCAATAAGAATAGCAAGGCATGTGGCAACGTCTGTAAGTATCTCTACTAATACCTCTACTAATCTATCATCTACCGAGCTAACGAATTCAATAACCCATTTGCGAGGCTCGTTAAGCATGCGATATACATTTCAGAAATCATATTCACTTATACGCTGGAGGGAGGTGAAGGGGATGTTAAACAGACTATATTGTGCCCTAGGAGCCTGTCTAAATATTGCTATCAGCTTTAAACAGAAAAAAGTTTTCCATAAGGTTTGCGTCTTAAATTTTGATTACTGAATTCAATTCGCAAACCGATTGCATCTGCGGGCCCATGTCCCTGATTTTTATTACCTTTTGCTTCTCAACTCTTCCCCCAGCCGATTTGCGGTAGGTTGCCGTATCTAAATAGTTTCAAGATATTGCCCGTAGCGCAGATAAAATCCCATTCGGCAGCTACGTTATTAAGACCTCTTAAAAGAAATTGCCGAATGCCTCTGGCCTGTTTTTGTTGCCCAAAGACAGGTTCGTTCATTACCTTCCGGGCGCCGTAGATTTCTTTGCCCTTTTTGGTTTTGAGCTTTCGTCTCATCAGGAAAGCCTGTGTGGCATGGGCCGGTATTCGTCCTTTAGGGGATGGTTCGCCCAGCTCGGTATGTTTTTGTCTATTTGGCGGAATATAAGCGTCGATCTTTCGATTTTGGCAATATTTTAAATTGTCCTTTGAATAATATCCGGCATCGGCTACCAGCTTCTTTGGGTGCTCGCCCAAGTTTTCTTCAGCGATTCTCAACATATCCTCAAGTTCTGTGACATCGCAGGGCCTGTTGGTTAGTTTTGTAGCGACAATTATCTGCACTTCGCCTTTTCTCGGATCTCCGCATACGGCGGCCTGGCCGTTGTATGCATAATCAAAAGATTTATTTGGCATTTTCATAATCCGGGCGTCATAGTCGGTTAAACTTCTTTGTTCCTTGTCTTTTGGTGTGGCGCCCGTATTGTTCGTCTTTGCCTTTTCTTCTTCCTCTATCTTCTTTTTCAGCTCCCTTATCTTTTTTATCCGCTTTACCGGGTCGGCCAGCTCTTCGGGTAATTCATCGCCGCGTTTGTCTTCACCGTATAGCTCGTCTTCGGAAATATCGATATCGCCAGCTTCTTTTAAGATATCGTCTATTCTTCTCTTAAGGCGGCTTTCGACCTCATCCATCCTCCCGTAGGAGAGGGCTTTGTGCCGGGAGGCGTTGGCTTTCATTTTCGTTCCGTCTATGGCGATAACGCCAATCTTTACAAGCCCTGCTTCTTTAGCCAGCTTAAGCACTTGCAAAAATAGTTTTCTTAAGGCACTCAGGTGTTTTTTTCTAAAAAGAGCGATAGTGCGAAAATCCGGTCTATCTCCTGCTGCAAGGAATTTAAAAGCTATATCTTCGTCTATTTTGCGCATCAGTTGCCTTGATGAACATATTCCTGTCGAGTAGCCGTAGACAAGAATTTTAAGCATCATTGCCGGATGGAAGGGGGGTTTGCCTTCGGCAGTGTTTTTGTATGCTTTAATGAATTCGGACAAATCGAGATTATCGACAAGATCGCTTACAAAGTAGGCCAGGTGATTTTTTGGCAGCCACTCTCTTACATCTGGCGGCAATAAAAGCAACTGATCCGTAGAATGGTTACGAAACTTCTTTGAAAACACTTGGTACCTCCGAGCTATGACTGATTGCTATCCACCTATAGTGTAGCGCAAATTAAGCGCAATAGATAGTGCTAGCTGGGGATATGATAACTTTTGGCACTAGCTTTTTGCCTTGGATAGGGCTCTGGGCGGGGCCGGTAAGGGGTCTAGTATTTAGACAGGCTCCTAGCAGCTCGCATGGAGAGTGAGGAGGGGGCCACCGCAGTCGAGTATGGCATCATGGTGGCTCTAATTGCCGCAGTTATCATCGCGGCTGTAACATCTATTGGCACACAGCTTAACGTTGTGTTCAACGGAGTCGCAGCTGCGCTACACCTGTAGGGGCCGCTACTTAGATTAGCCCCGTATTTAATACGGGGCTAATCTAAAAAATGGGTTATGCAATTATGGTGAACGTATGTCAACAATCAGATTTAAGAGGTCTCTAACGAGTCTACATAACGAAAATGGGGCGAGCGCAGTGGAGTTTGCCATTGTTTTACCCTTACTTTTAACGCTAATTCTCGGGATTATGCAGTTCGGCTTAATATTTTTTAACTATATTTCAATAACTCATGCTGCACGGGAGGGCGCCCGGTGGGCTGCTTTAGAGCAACCCGATGCAGATGTTCGGGCTAAGGTAAAGAATTCGATTCCGGGCCTGAGCCTTGCTGATACCGATATTGATATAAGCCCTGCCGGTGATAGAAGTGGACTTATCGGTGAGCAGGTTGCGGTTACCGTACACTATAAAACACCGATCATAGCGCCTTTAATAGGCACTGCGATAGGTATAGCAGGGCCTGATATAACGCTCTCGAATATCGCAACTCAAAGGATTGAGTGATGGCAAGTATCTCTAGTTTAAATATACAAAATGAAAAAGGAGCAGTAGCGATAATCGTTGCGTTAATGATGACGGTATTCATCGGTTTCACCGCTTTAGCGGTCGACGTCGGATATCTTTACGAGATTCGGTGCCAGCTTCAATCCGCAGCTGATGCGGCTGCACTTGCGGGATGCCAAGAGATGATTATGCAAGCCAAAGATCCCAATGTAGTAAGTCTTTCCGAGGCAGTTGCGCGTGATTATGCAGTAAACAGAAATCTTGCGCAAACGGCCGACCCGATTATTATAGATACCGGCAACCAAAGCGTTACGGTAACGACAAGTCGCAAAGTCGATCTTTTTTTTGCAAAGATATTCGGAGTTCTCGATAAAACGGTGTCGGCAGTTGCGAAGGCGGAAGTTGCTTACCTTGTTGGCGTAAAGGATTTGGATCCAATGGGCGTTCCAAACCCTAAGCCAAAAGAGGTCTATGTCGAAGCAGTTGATCTAGCGATAGGGACAAGTGTTTATAAAGAAAAACTAGGTGGCGGTAGTTTTGTTAACGATATATTCGAATACTCCGGGATGATCCCGGCGTTACCTGACGGGAATTATCGGATTGATATTATAAGGGTTAATAACCAGGGTCTTGAAGAACCGCTTAACGGTGCATCGGCTCTCGTGGTTGGCTCAAATGGAGCTCTCGGCGAGGTAGCCGTTGATGAAAACTTTGTAAAGGCCGGTGTTTCGACGGCTATCACTATTACTGCCCATGTTTCCGGCAGTCCGAGCAAGGTTGAAGCGTGTTGGCCAAAACAGAACGGCAGCGGCAGTTACTCGGTTGCTTTGTCAAATCTAGGGAGCGGTATTTATAGAGCGACCACATCAGTTGATCTTCCGGCGTCTGATGCAGGATATCAGGCCTACCCAATCACAATAAAAATTGATGATACCACCGTGCTTCCAAACGGTGGGCCTGGTGCGTACATTGTCTCGAGGGATGCCAGTGAGGAAATTAACGATGTCGACCTTGGCGTTAACTATATTTCAACCAGTAATCCAGTTTCGGTAAATGTTAAAGTGCAAGGTTTTGAGTATGAGAAACTGTATACGCTTTTTCTTGATAACGGTACTTCTCCGGGAAATTATTACGGTCTTGATTTAGATTATGCTGAATTTGCTCCCGGCACAGGGTTGCCGGATTCACCGACAGGGGGCCAAGGAAATGGCTCTGGGGGCAATGCATTTAGTGACGCAGTTGCAGGGCTGCTTCATGCCGACCCCTGGGCTGCCACACATCCTATCCATTATTACAGGGTCGGGGATTATGTATGGACCAAAACAGGCGCAATGGTTGGTCCATTAGATCAGGGCGTAAATGCACGTATCGGTTCTGATACATGCACCTGGGATATGTGGAAAAGTAACACGACACCCCACGAGAGCAGGAATCAGTGTCCCCGACTTGCAACGATTCCCCTGGTGGAGGAAACAACGTATGAATCTATTAATGGTAGGTCGAAAGTAAGTATCGTTGGATTCGCGCAATTTTTTATCGAGAATCCAACTCACGGTGCTGCTCTACAAGGTAGGTTCATGGAGTATGTTAAGGGTGGAATTTATCAAAAAGAACCGCCGCCTGAGCCAAATATAAAGACAGTTCGCCTAGTTAAACCTGATGGCGAAAACTAGACTAAGTAGGAGGGTTTTAATTGAAACCAAGGTTAGTGATCATCATAGTCGCGGTTATACTTGGAGCGATTGTTGCCTTAGGAGTAAATAGCTATTTGAATAACATAAAGAAGCAGGCGGTGGAGGAGCAGAAAACGGTTCAAGTATGGGTGGCGAACCATGATATAGAAAAAGGAACGAGCATCGAAGATATCACCACCAACCGTCTTGCGCAACTCAAGGAAGTACCTCGGCGATATGTAGCCTCGCAGGCAATATCTTCGACGAGAAATATTGAAGGCCAGGTGCTAAGCGTGTCGATAAGCGCCGGTGAACAGTTGACGATCGGCAAATTCAAGCATCCGTCCGAGGCAGGCCTTTCGTTTACGGTACCTAAAGGGTATCTCGCAGTCTCGATCCCTTACGACAGCATACGGGGCATCGCTGGGATGGCGAAACCCGGCGATTTAGTAACGGTGTTTGCTTCATTCAATCCCGGCGCTGATGGCGACGACGTTACAAAAATACTCCTTCAGAAAGTTCAGGTTATCGCTGTTGGTGAGAGCGTCGGGGCCGAAAAGGAAACCCCGAACGCCCGAACGCCCGGTTCATCACAAGTGCAGAGTGGCAGCGATAACAGCAAAAAGACAATAACTCTTGCGCTAGTTCCGGCTGACGCAGAAAAGCTTGTATACGCACAGGAAAATGGCAAAGTATGGCTGGGTCTTCATGCACCAACTAATGCTGAGGCCGTAGCCACCAAAGGCGTAACTATCAAAACCATTTTTAAGTAGGTGATTTGTTTGATAATAGTGGTCGGTGAAGATTCGAAGTTTAGCAACCAGATAAAATCGCTTTTTAAGACCAGTGACCTGTCTATCGTAAATGTTAACGATATTTCTGGACTTGATGAAGCCATAGAGAAACATTCGCCTAATGCCATAGTGATGGACCCATCGATCATATCAGATATAGCGATAAGAAAAGCCGAGAGCCTATCGATCAGCAGTCCGGAAATATCAATTATTATGGCTGTTGAAGCGCTTGACCCAACCGTGCTTCGTGCTGTCATGCAGGCTGGAATAAAAGATGTTATCGAGTTTGGATCCCCTAATGAGCAGATTATTGCATCTATCTCTCGATCGGTGGATATTTCAAAGAGGTTCAAGGATTCCTTTAACTTAAAGACAGCGAGTTCAAATGAGCAGGTGCCGGTAGAGGGTAGGGTAATAACGTTTTTCAGCACTAAGGGTGGCGTGGGTAAATCAGTAATTTCTACTAACTGTGCCGTTGCCCTTGCTAAGCTGACGGATAAGAAGGTAGTTATAATTGATCTTGATCTCCAGTTCGGCGATATCGGTATCATGTATCAGATGACGCCCGAGCACACCATCTATGACATGATCCAGGTAATAGATCAACTTGATAAGGATATGCTACAGGGGTTTCTTGCGGTGCACTCATCAGGGGTAAGAGCATTACTTGCTCCTGTGCGTCCGCATGAATCCGATTCGATAACATCCGTTCACATTAAGAAGATTCTAGGCTTACTTAGGCAGTTCTTCGATTATATAATTATAGATACCCCCCCGATGTTTAACGATGTTACACTTACGGCACTTGATGAGAGTGATCTTATTTATTTGATCGCAACCATGGACATGCCAAGCATAAAAAATATTAAATTGGCAATCCAAACATTAAAGCAGCTTGGTTACCCACCGGAAATAGTCAAGTTTGTGCTGAATCGAGCAGACAGTAAAGTATTGCTTGAAGCTGACGAGGTTGAAAAAACGTTAGGCATAAAAGCAGATGCACGGATACCTAGCGACCGGATAATCCCACGAAGCGTTAACAAAGGGGTACCTGTCGTTATTGAGCAACCAAAATCCTCGGCCGCCAAGAGCTTAGTCGGCCTTTCGGAGAAGATTAAGAATACTAAGAAAAGGGATGGCCTTCAGCCAAGCGAGTCAAACCAGGTTATTCGTAGAATTATCAGGAGGTTATCTTAAATGTCACTAACCGATCGACTTGCTCAATCAGCCAATTCAAGTGTTGGGTCTGATACCGACGTTGTTCCCGCACGTGAAAACGAGCTTGACGAACTCAAGGTAAAGTATCATTACACTCTGGTAAACGAACTGGGTCCCGAACTAGATGACACTGGAACTGGTAGGGAAGCGCTAAAATCTCGTGTTGAGCAGATTTTGCGGAGCCTCCTAGCGATAGAGACAATGCCCCTATCGAGCCAGGATAAAGAGGGTATTATAAGGGACGTTATCGACAATATCCTAGGTTATGGGCCTATAGAGCAGTTTCTCAAAGACCAAGACATAACTGAGGTTATGGTCAATAATGCGGACAGTATTTATATTGAACGGGCTGGAAAGATTTATAAAACTGATCGAAAATTCCTCGATGAGGACCATCTACTGAGAATCATTGACAAGATTGTAAGTCAGGTGGGGCGGAGAATCGACGAGAGTTCTCCCATGGTTGATGCCCGCCTTCCTGATGGTTCTCGAGTTAATGCCGTCATTCATCCACTGGCGATAAACGGTCCCATGCTGACAATACGTAAGTTCTCAAAAGATCCATTTACTGTCGATGATTTAATCCGGTTCGAAACCATGAACTCGGAAGTCGCCAATCTGCTAAAGGCTTGCGTCGCAGGCCGGTTGAACATTCTTGTTTCCGGCGGAACCGGTACAGGAAAGACCACGATGCTTAATGTGCTCTCATCGTTTCTTCCTGGGGATGAGCGCATAGTGACAATTGAGGATTCGGCGGAATTGCAACTTCGCCAGGATCATGTGCTGAGGCTGGAATCCAGGCCGGCAAACATCGAAGGCAAGGGCGAGATAACAATCCGTGATCTTGTTAGAAATGCTCTTCGTATGAGGCCGGATCGTATAGTAATCGGTGAGGTCAGAGGGGGTGAAGCGCTCGACATGTTGCAGGCGATGAACACGGGTCATGACGGTTCGCTTTCAACAGTGCACGCCAACTCGCCGCGCGATGTTCTCTCCAGGGTCGAGACGATGGTGCTGATGAGCGGTTTCGACCTGCCGATGCGTGCTATTCGTGAATACATAAGCTCATCGCTTAACTTAATAGTTCACCTCGTGAGGCTACGCGATGGTTCACGGAGGATTACGCAAATTACCGAGGTCCAAGGCATGGAGGGGGACACCATTACCCTCCAGGATATCTTCCGCTTTGATTTCTCTATGGGGATCACCGAGGACGGACGATTTAAAGGCAGGCTAAAATCAACAGGTATCAGACCTACGTTTACACAAAGACTAATGGATTTCGGAATTCAGATACCGCTTGATACTTTCAAATTCGATCCGATGGCTCGCAGATAATATAAAAAAGGGAAAGATTATGGGAAAACGGACTATCATAACACTTCGCGCTATAGTCATAATACTGACATGCTGGCTGGCATTGGGTACACAGACCGCACGCTCTGACACCGTTTTAAATGATATCAATACCAAGAACTATCCGAACGTAAAACTACTATTGTCAGGCACAGCTTTCGATGAGGAAGAAAAGGCAGGGTCTGGTTATCAAGCGGTTAAGGTTAGCGAGAACGAGCAAGCTGTCAAGGGCCTTCGTGTAAGTCCTTTGATGATCAAACCTAAGCCAATAGCGGTGGTCTTGCTAATTGTGACTCTAGCGGTAGTATGAAGGGCAAGCCAATTGCAGATGCAAAAGCAGCGGCGGGCCACTTTGTGCGGTTGATGGGCAGCGATGATCAAATCTCCGTAATCGCTTTTAGCTCGAAACCCAACCTGGTTGCCGACTATAATTCCAACAAGAAAAGGGTTATTAACTCGATAAATGCAATCCAGGCATCCGGTGAGACCGCTGTTTACGATGCGCTATCACTTGCTGCTCGGCAGATCAAAACATCGGGTCTGAAACAAAATTATATAGTTTTACTTTCAGATGGTGGAGACACCGTCAGCAGGACTAAGCCCCTGATATGTATTGATCAGTTAAGAGCATTAAAAGTACCCGTGTATACTATTGCCCTGAAATCTCCTGAATTTGATATTGGAACCCTTGAGAATATATCAAGTCAATCAGGGGGAAAGTTGCTGCAGGCAATTAATTCAGATGAGCTAAACCCCTTTTATTCGCGTATCGCCGAACAGATTAAAAACAACATAGAGATCGAGTATCGAAGCCCTGGGTTTGATACCAAAGATATTGATCTAGATATTACCATAGGCCAAGGATCCAAATTATTACATATCAACGCTGCTTACCAAAACCCCACATTCTTAGATGGTGATAAGGCAGGGGATCCACCTGTTCGGATCAAACCAATCGTTGATAACTGGTTAGCCAGGTCAGGGATTATACTTGTTGCTTTCCTCACATCTTCGCTTTTTATCTATGGGGTAATTGCTGTGTTTACACGGCAGAGAAGCTTACTCAAACAGCAGATGGGCATGTATGAGCAGATTTGGAGTCAGGCGCAGAACGGTAATAAAAATGAGCCTTCTGACACAAATCCATATATTAGTAAGGCGTTGGGCGTGATCGGCTATCTTGCAGAGAAGCGGGGCTTTGTTGAGTTGGCTAGGGTGAAGCTTGAGCAGGCCGGACTTCCTTTAAGGCCTGTTGAATACATCTTCTTCCATGCCTTGATAGTTTTGGTTCCAAGCATTTTACTGCAAGTATTATTTAGCAAATTAGCGCTAACACTGCTGTTTATTATTTTACTCACTATCCTTCCGATGCTTTTCGTGCAAGTCTCAATAGACCGGAGAAAGAATCGCTTCAATGAAATGTTACCGGATACTATATCTATGCTTGCCGGCTCTCTCAGGGCTGGTTATAGCATGCTCCAAGCCATATCGCTTGCATCGGAAGAATCAAAACCCCCAATTTCGGATGAATTCAAAAGAGTACTGTCAGAGACGAGGTTGGGCCTTTCGATAGAGGTGGCGCTTAATAAAATGGCAGCACGCGTAGAAAGCGATGATTTTCATTGGATGGTGTTGGCTATTAACATCCAGCGCGAAGTTGGCGGCAATCTCGCGGAAATTCTGGATATAGTGGCCAAAACAATAAGGGAGCGCGAGACATTAAAGCGCCAAATAAAGACGCTTACAGCTGAAGGCAGGCTGTCATCGTACATATTAATTGCGTTACCCTTCGCTATCACGGCTATATTACTGGTGATTAACCCAGGATATATGAGCCTGCTTTTCACGAATGTGCTCGGTTGGATCATGGCTGGCGTTGCCGGCATTCTTATGATCATAGGGATAATTTGGATGAGAAAAATCGTTTCAATTGAGGTGTAGGTGTTTTTATGACAAGTTTTATCTTGGTACTCTTGGTATTCGCTGCAGTTGCTTTTTTTATTTATGCGCTTCTCTCTACAGTGTTTTCAGATGAAGTTGTAGTTAAGAAAAGCCTTAAGAAACTTGATGCATATGAGGTTCAAGATTTATATACAGCCGAACCAATGGCAAAGTCATTTTTTGAGCGCATTATAATGCCTTTTTACGGGCGGTTATCAAAAGTAGTCAAGCGCATGAGCCCGAAAGGAATAGAGGAGCAGATAAAGATAAAGCTCATCAAGGCAGGGAATCCGGATAATATGGACGTAGATAGGTTCCTATCGCTTAAAGCTCTTTTAGTTATTGTTGTAGCCGTGCTAATTGTGCTACTGCTAGCTATTAAGGGAATCAGCCCCTTGCTCGTAGTGCTGGGTGTGATAATCGTAGCTTGT
Organism: Candidatus Aquicultor secundus; assembly: GCF_002791875.1. Taxonomy (NCBI): domain Bacteria; kingdom Bacillati; phylum Actinomycetota; class Candidatus Aquicultoria; order Candidatus Aquicultorales; family Candidatus Aquicultoraceae; genus Candidatus Aquicultor; species Candidatus Aquicultor secundus. Next base: position 11,781 of record NZ_PFNG01000144.1, read on the forward strand.
TCATATTTCATACCTGATCTATGGCTAGGGAATTTAGTTGAAAACAGGCAGAAAAAAATACGCCTCGCTTTGCCGGATACGCTGGATTTATTAACAATCAGCGTCGAAGCCGGGCTCAGCTTTGACGTAGCGCTGGCAAAGGTGATCAAGAGTCATCCCGGACCGCTTGCCGAGGAGTTCTCACGGATGCTTCATGAGGTACAAATCGGCGTATCAAGAAAAGACGCTCTTAGAAGTATGGCAGCGCGTGTGGATGTTGACGAACTCAACAACTTTATTACATCGATTGTCCAGGCGGAAACTTTTGGCGTGAGCGTTGGAAGTATCTTGCGAGTTCAAGCATCAGAGATGAGGCTTAAGAGAAGACAGAGAGCCGAGGAGATCGCTCAGAAGGCGCCGGTAAAGATGGTTTTTCC
>NZ_PFNG01000161.1:0-2702 GCF_002791875.1 Candidatus Aquicultor secundus
TCAAAGCTTAGACGCACTTAAGTGACAGAAGTGCGTGAGTGCCCGCTAGATTCTTCGCTGCGCTCAGAATGACAATTGCCGGCGCTCAGAATGACAATTGCCGGCGCTCAGAATGACAAGTGCTGGATTCTTCACAATGCTTCAGAATGATAGCTTGGCAATGCAAGTTTTACTTTGTGAGGTTGATTAAACTGACAAACGCACATGGCAATCTTAATAGCAATCATAAGGTTCTCATACATTACGGGAAAAGCGGACCGCTTAAATACCTCTCGCACCTGGAGCTGATACGTGCGCTCGAGCGCTCGTTCCGGCGTGCCGGGGTCGAGATTAAGATGAGCGGTGGATTTCATCCGAGGCCCAAGGTATCCTATGGCCCGGCGCTTTCCGTCGCCGTTGCGAGTTCGGCCGAATACTTGCTGGCAGAGCTGGTGCATCCTATTCCAGAGGACCAACTGCTAACGAAAATAACTTCCGCGTTGCCGAAGGGATTAAGCATCTACGGGGCGAAATATATCCGTGACAAAAAGCCCTCGATTGCAAGCGCTGTAAAAAGCGCGGCGTATCGGGTGAAGGTCGAGTTCGATGCGGATTCCGTCGATATCGTATCCCTCATCGACCAAATAAGGGGTCAAGAGCGGTTGCTCGTACGGCATAAGGGAAAGGAAAAATGGGTAGAAACAAACGTAGCTCTACTCGATTGGACGATCGTGCGTGAGAGCGACAATGAGCACGAGTTTCACATCCTGGTGTCCGTCGGCGATAGCAACAGCACGCGCCCTGAACTTTTAGTCGGTAAGCTGTCTGAAGTCTCCCCGGGCCTTAAAGGGTTCAAGATTACAGAAGTTAACCGCGTTGAGCAGTATGTTAATCGGGGTAACCCGTTAATAGATATTTATAATTTTTATGAAAGAATTTTTATGAAAGTGTGAAGATGGGAAGTGAGCGTGACAAATCGTGAATTGATGATCTCTGTCGACGCCTTCGAGACCAGGGCTGCCGTTCTCGAGGACCGCGAACTCGTCGAGGTATACCTTGAGCGGCGGGAGGCTCCGTCGATTGTCGGCAACATCTACCTGGGAAGAGTCAAGGACATCCTCCCAGGGATGCAGGCGGCGTTTGTAGATATCGGTGTGGAGCGAAACGCGTTTCTTTACGTGGAAGAAATCGTTTTTCCCGGGAAAAACGAAGACGAGCCGATGCCGCCCATCCAACACCTGCTCAAGCCGGGCCAGGATATCCTGGTGCAGGTAATCAAAGAGCCGATGGACGCAAAAGGGGCTAGGGTAACCACGCAGGTGACCCTGCCGGGGCGCTACCTCGTGTTGTTGCCGTATTCCGATTTCGTGGGGACGTCACGGCGTCTGCCCGAAGAGGAACGGCGTCGTTTAAAAGAGACCTGTGAGCAAATAAAACCGCGTGGTGAGGGGCTTATAGCCCGAACCGCCGCCGAGGGTGCAGACCTTATCGATCTGCGGGCGGACTTAAAACGCCTGCTCTTATATTGGAGAAAGATAGGCCGGAAGGTACGCGATGCTGCGCCCGTCCAGCTTATCTATCAGGAGCCGCAGCTTGCGCTCAGGATCGTGCGCGACCTGTTTTCGCCCGAATTCAGGCGCCTTGTGATCGACAGCAAAGAGGACTACGATGCTATCACCGACTTTTTGGGGTCCACCGACCCCGAGCTTGCCAAGCGGGTCGAGTTGTACTCCGAACGGCTGCCGCTTTTTGATAAATATAACATCAACCAGGACATCGAAAACGCCATGAAGCGCAAGGTATGGCTGCGAAGCGGCGGCTATATCAGCATCGACCACACCGAGGCGCTTACGGCAATCGACGTCAACACGGGCAAGTATGTCGGCAAAACAACCCTTGAGCAGACGATTTTTAAGACCAACCTGGAGGCCGCAGGGGAGATAGTCAGACAGCTTCGGCTGCGGGATATCGGCGGTATTATCGTCATCGACTTCATCGACATGCAAGACCCCGACAACAGAGAAGAAGTATCCCGGGTGCTGAATGAGGCGCTTGCCTCAGACAGGACCAAAACCCGCGTCATAGAGATATCCAAGCTCGGGCTTGTCGAGATGACCAGGAAGAACGTAAGCCAGGGACTCCTCGAGTTCCAGGCGGAAACCTGCCCGTGCTGTCACGGCCTGGGCGTCATACTTTCTGATGCGACCATCGGTATGCAAATGTACCGCCAGGTTAAACGCTTGGCTGCAACCCATATCTCCGAGTCCTTCGTCTTCAAAGTCAACCCGCGCGGCCGGGAGTTTCTCAAGCAAAAAGGCAAACTCACCGGCAATATCCTCGATCTTGAATGGGACAAGAAAGCCCACCTCATATTCGACGATACCGTCCCCATCGGACGCCCCGAGATGATAGATGAAGGCACCGAAGCCCAAATCGAGCAGAGCATGAGCAACTACTATTGAAAACAAAATTTCTGCCTTTTCCTTGGGTGTTGTTGACACTTGTTTGACCTTATGCTACCATCAATGCTTGTTGCTAAGGAGGATTGCTATGTATGCCATCATAAGATGCGGTGGACAACAATATAAGGTAAATAAGGGCGATGAGATCGTAGTCGACCAGGTAAAAGGTAACCCTGGCGATAAGTTCGATATCGAAGATGTTCTGATGCTCCGTGATGATCACGTGGTTGCCAACAACCTCGATAAGGTAAAAGTTGTAGC
>NZ_PFNG01000250.1:0-282 GCF_002791875.1 Candidatus Aquicultor secundus
ACGGCTCCTCCATCGTCTCGATGATGTGGGGGTCGGGCATCTCGGACGGGTTACGAATGGTGATATTTTCCCCATTTGTCTTGGTAATCCGGTACGCGACGCTCGGCGCCGTTGCAACAAGCTCCAGGTTGTATTCACGCTCCAGGCGCTCTTTAATGATCTCCATATGCAAGAGCCCTAAGAAGCCGCATCTAAAGCCAAATCCGAGCGCTGAGGACGTCTCGGGCTCATATGCAAGCGCGGGGTCGTTTAATTGCAGTTTGCCGAGCGCGTCACGCAGAT
>NZ_PFNG01000250.1:314-2890 GCF_002791875.1 Candidatus Aquicultor secundus
CACCATTGGCTTCACCTCACGGTATCCGGGAAGCTGCTCGACCGCTCCGCCCTTCGCGTTGGTTATCGTATCGCCGACCTTGCTGTCGCGAACATCCTTGACGCCGGCGATAAGGTACCCTACCTCGCCCGCTCCAAGCTCGTCGACCTCGTCCATCTCGGGGCGAAGAACGCCGATCTCCTCGACTTCGGCAACCCTTCCGGTCGCCATCATCCGTATTTTCTGGCCCGTCTTAATCGAGCCGTCGACAACCCTGATATAGACGATGACACCCCGATAGGAATCGTAGAGCGAATCGAAGATAAGCGCTTTAAGCGGCGCATCCGGGTCACCGGTCGGCGCCGGAATCTTGCCCACAATCGACTCCAGTACTTCGGCCACGCCCTCGCCGGTTTTTGCGCTGACCTTAAGGGCATCGCTGGTATCGATGGCGAGACTCTCCTCGATCTCTCTTGCCACCCGCTCCGGGTCGGCGCTCGGCAGATCGATTTTGTTGATGATCGGGATGATCTCGAGGTTGTTTTCAAACGCCAGAAACGTGTTGGCCAGCGTCTGGGCCTCCACCCCCTGAGCGGCGTCAACCACAAGAAGCGCTCCCTCGCATGCGGCAAGGCTACGCGATACCTCGTAGGTAAAGTCGACGTGACCCGGCGTGTCGATGAGGTTAAGGATATATTCCTGCCCGTCCTTGGCCTTGTAGTTGATCCTGACCGCACGCGCCTTGATCGTAATCCCGCGCTCGCGCTCCAAATCCATCGAATCGAGCATCTGATCCATCATCTCGCGCTCGGAAACGGTGTGGGTCACCTCAAGCAACCTGTCCGCCAATGTAGATTTACCATGATCTATATGTGCGATAATGCTGAAATTTCGTATGTTACTCTGTTTCATTTATGTTTCTGTCACCTTTGCGCGCAGGAATCTGCGCATCAATCTTTTTACAAAATCGACTTCTTCAACGCCGAGCAATAGCGCCAATCCCAGATAAGCGATTACGCCGGCCGCACCGGCAACCGTAATTTCAAGCGCCAGACCCAGCATACGCGGAAGCGCCAACGACTGGATTGCATAATCTGTCATGTAGATGACCAGGCCCGCAACAGCGGCGGCCGCTACTTGCCTGACTACCGCCCGAAGTATAATCGAGGCCCCAATAGAGCCAATTTTTCTCTTTAATATATAAAGTTGGATTACGACGCCAAACGAAAGCGCCAGCGCATATGCCAGAGGAAGAGCGGTCATCCCGAAACTGCCGATAAGCAAGAAACTGGACGCGATCTGCAGCGGCACGCTGACGACACCGATAATCATGGGCGTTTTTGTATCCTGTAGTGAATAATAGACCCTGGTAAGCATGTTGTAAAGCGAGAACGAAACCAGCGCAGCCGAAAATGACGTCAGCATCGCGGCGGTGATCTCAGTCCCCACGTTATCGAACTTACCGTGCTGCAGGGTAAGCCCGATGATAGGTTCGGCCATGATCGCTATGTACACCGCCGCCGGGATGACGATAAAGGTCGTCGAGCGCAATCCGAGTGAAAGCGTCTTTTTAAAACTCGAAAGGTCGTTGGCATTGCCGAAGCGCGACAGCTCCGGGAAAATGGCCGTGGCGATCGAAACGGCGAATATCGCATACGGTAGCCTGAAAAACGCCAGCGCATTTTGGTACGCCATCGCTCCGCCCAAATATGATTGCAACAACATGTAAATAATATAGTTGTTGAGCTGCACTGTTACAGTAAACCCAAGCATGGGGAGCCCGAGGATGGCGATTTTCTTGACCGCCGGATGGCGGAAGTTAAGCGCGAAGCTCGGGCGTAACCCCGCTTTTATTACCGTCGGGATCTGCACCAGCGCCATCACCACGACGCCCATCGTCGTTCCGATCGCCAGCATCAACAGCGCAAGCTGCGGGTTGGTCGCGCTGTACGGCAGGTATAAGCCGAACACGGTCGCGATCACTACGACATTATTAAGAATCGGCGCCGCCATCGGCATCGTAAATTTGCGGTGCGAGTTGAGCACGCCGCTAAAGACCCCCGCCATCGCATAGAACATGATCTGGAACGCAAACACCCTGAAGAACATGATCATAGTGGCCGTCCCTTTAGACGGTTCACGAATGGTCATAAGATGAACGAGAAACGGAGAGAATATCGAACCGATCACGCTTAAAGCAAACGCCAGAACAAGGACGATATTAGTAAGGTTGCTGATCATATGCCGCGTTTCATCATCGCGCTTCTCGGCCAGGTACTGCACGTAAACCGGCACGATAACCGACCCCATGATCCCACCCATCACCAGTTCAAAGATGATGTTCGGCATCACGTTCGCGGTGGAGAACGTATCGTTAAGCAACCCCCTGCCAAGCGCATATGCCAGCGCCATACTCCGTAAAAAACCGGTAACCTGGCTGGCTGTAGTGGCCACAGACATCTTAGCCGTTGATTTAGCTATGGACGGTGCTTTTGCCCCACCGAGCACAATGTCATCGTTTTGCATTCGCAACCTTTTATCCCGGATTTTCTCGAATAGTCCTGAAAATTATAGCATAGCGTGCATACATATCCTGC
>NZ_PFNG01000032.1:0-7305 GCF_002791875.1 Candidatus Aquicultor secundus
CTACGGTGTCAGCGTCGTTGATAATCTGAAACCCGATTAAGCCGCTTATCACGACGAGGGACGTTATTAAGGTTGCGAGAAAAAATAGTTTCTTATACATAGCCTATTGTATTCAATTAGAATCATTTTGATGTTTGCCCTACGCTTGTATCGGCGCACAGTATCCGCAGATAAATGCCTATTTATAAAAAATATTCGTCGGATGCACCTGAATTAACCCATATAGGGGAGGGGAAGACTTTCTCGCATAGAGCGGTGTAAATTATTCGAAGACCCCGCGTCAAGCGAGGTTAAAAAGTAACTGATCGGGTGGTTGCTCAAAGCCCCGGTGGGGACGATACGCTCTTACAGTATCTCATCAACCTCTGCCTCATATTCCTTTCCGTATACCGGTAACTTAACCAATTGCTCGAACTTTGATTGCGATGCCGTGGAATTAGTAAAACTTATCGCCGTCGTTATGGGGGCGCCGATGAGCTTTCTGGACTCGCCGATGATTTCGCTTTGGGATGTCCGCTGCCGTTCGGCAAGCCGCGCCATATCCGCCTTGATTGCGAGTATCTCTTTCTCATGCGCCTCTTTATCCTGGTTCAATTCCTGCAGGTGCCGCGCCTTGATGATTTGCTCCAGGATGATCTTGTCGAGCAGGCGTTCTTTCTTCTCGATGTGCTCGAACTCATCGGCCATGATATCCCGCCAGTCCTCGATGCATATGCTTACGCTATTGTAGACTTCGATCACCTGGTTGCGGATGTTTTGCACGAACTCGTGCGCGAGTTCCCTATCCAATTTAAACTCGCCATCGTTGGCGTTGTTTAGTATGGTACTCGCTTTAAGATCGATGGTGTCTAATGTGCGGCTGGTTGTCCGCAGAAGCTCGTAGGTCTTCTTTATGCTTTTTCGGGCTAGTTCTTTTTGTCGCTTGGCGAGCTTTTGTCTGGAATAGTAATAGGTTGCAGCCCAGGTGATAGCGGAGCAGACAACAGGGATAACGATCTGCATGGTGAGTGAGCCTATCCGAAGGTGGATGAAGCCCTCAGGCAGGATTGTGTACAGCATTAAACCGACGGCTATACCGCAGATAACACAGACCACCGCGAGGAACTCAAGCCAAACCTCAACCTTACCGGACCGTTTCTGCATAGTAAGACTCCGCTCTTAGCTTTATGGTTGCTTTGGCATTTGCTTCGAATTTTGGTCTAGCTTTGTAAGGTTATTATAGAACAGTTTAATAGCAGGGTTAAATAGGAAAGTCAAGCATTTCGTTGAAAATATAGCTTTTATACGGCAAGCGCTGTGGTGGGGGCCTAGTTTCCGGTTAACTTTATCCCCACGATATTGGGATTGGATTCAACATTTCCGGCATTATCGATTGCCCGTGCCCGCAGGATATAGCCGGTAAACCTATCTTCGGGCAGTATCCAGATGTATCTCCAGGACGCCTCTGGGCTGCCTTTGCCGTTAATTATTTTTGCCGACACCCAGGTTTCTGCGGTTTTCCAATCATTGCCGGTCCAATACGATTTATCCGATTGCCTGCCGATGGAGACCTCAACGCGGGCGATGCCTGCGTTATCCGCCGATAGTCCGTAGACAGCATAGGTCCTTCCGCCGACCTCAACGGCACCCGTAGGGTCGATGATCGCCGTCGAGGGCCCTGTCGGGTCGCTTTGGGCAACTACGGTGACCATCGCCAGATAGGGAAGTGAAGCTACCAGCTGGTTGTTGACAAGGTCGATGCGCGTGTTCTGTACCGGCACCCACTTTTTTTGTTTTTCGTCATAAGAGACGAGCCGCAAGCTGGTCGGGTCGGGTACTTCGTCCGGCTTGTATTTAATCCTAAATGTCGCCGGACTACCCAGCGGCATTTGCAATGGGTCGAGCCGGTATACAGGGCTATACCTGGTAGCGCCCGTTACATCGGGGACGTCGTTACCCCGCAGCTCCTCGAGCATAATGGTCGTTTCGGTGGAGAGGGCGCCTGCGGGAATCTCCAGGGACACGGTTTGGTTATTATCGGTAACCACGCCTCCGGCAGGGCCAACCGTTTGCTTGAACGATGATTGATATGAGCCTTCGGTGGTAAACGACCACGAGAAATTCGCTGCCAGTGGGTTTTTTGCCGCATCCTTTATGCCGGTTGTTAAGTAAACCGTGTAGGCGGTGCCCGATTCGAGCCGGTCTCTTGGGACAAGCTTGGCCGATTTGGCTTTTTCATCATAGGATGCACTTGCTGAGATCCAGCGCGAGCCCTGCTTGAGATAGAAGGTCGACCCCTGCTCTGTGCCGTCGTTCTTAATGCTTAACGGATACATATTCTCGTAAAAGACAATGCCGATGCCCGCATCCGGTAAGACTTTTGTCGCATTCATCGCCGGGAAGATATGGCGTGTTACCGGCGGTACGGTATCGAGCGTGATGCTGTCGGAGATCACATATGAGTTGCCGCTATCGTCTTTGAACTGGCCGTTTACTATCTTCATACCGTCGCCTTTGGGAAGGATCAGCGTTTTCGTCGGCGCATATTTTTCCCAATCCGTCCAGGTTTGCCCGTTGTCGAGGCTGAAGCGCATGTCCGTTGCGCCGTGTATGTCGATATCCACGCGCACATTTTGGTTGTTGGTGTAGGTGGCGGCATCCTCGATAAAGATATTGCCGACCGGCCCGACATTATCAACTGCGACGTCGTTTTCAATCGGTATGCTCTCCTTGTTTGCGGTGATATCAACCGATCGGGCCAACAACTTAAAGTGGGCTCCGTCGCTCGTGGGAAGCGGCCACGGGTAGACCCATGAAACCGAACGCTCGGCGTTGGATGTTACCCTCGCGTTATTCCAGTATTCGTTCTTAACCCAGCTCGTGCCATTCCACCAGGCCTTATCGTAGAGCCTGATGATGGCCAGCTCGACTTTGGCGACGCCGGCATCATCAATCGCGACGCCGCTTATCGGGTAGATGCTGCCGGTAAGCTTGTTTGCGCCGGTTGGGTTTAAAAACGATGTCTGCGGGCCGCTGCTCAATCCCATTGCGATATCGAGCTTTACGCTATCGAACCAGGCATATATCACGGCTTCACGGGCGTTGCCGTTTTCAAAGGCTGCGCCAAGGCTTATGTGGTAGTCGCCTGTCTGGTTGAGGTATTGGGAGATATCAACCGATTCGGTCGCCCAGGTGTTGTCGTTGAGAACTTGCCGGTTTGCCCAGACGGTCACCGAAGTGTTATCGGGTTTTATAAGGTTGATGTAGATCCGCTGTTCGAGGGGAAGGATAGATGTCCAGTTTTTTCTCCAGACAAACTCGATCTTGCCGGTGCTTCCGGCCTGAATGGGGACGGTGATGCGCTGTTTGGCAAAGGACTCGCCCCTGCTTCTGCGACCGGAAATCGTAAAGCCAAGGCCGCCGCCATTCTCAAATCCGGCGCCGTCAAAGGATATATTGATTCCTTTGGTTAACTCTTGCGGCCTCCAGTTGCCGAGGTCGCTTTTAAAGTCTCCGTTAAGAATAAGCTGGTCGGCATTAGCCGCCGTGGGTGAAAGCGAGAGCGCCAGCCACAGCACTGCAAGAAGTATGAGAAGTCGTGGGGCGGAAAGGACGTTTTTAGTTTCCACCCAATCCTACCCCTGTGCCGGATGACGACGTTGATGATGACGGTGACAGCCCCTGTATTTGCCCGCCGGTCCTCGATTCCAGGGCTTTGAGGGTTTCGTTGTTCGGGTCGATGCTTAAGCCGGTCGCGATGATTCCCTTGGCCTGCACGAAGTCGTTTTGCAGGATATAGATATTTGCCAGCTCGGCAAGAACGCTCGAGCGCAGTTTATCCGCCGGCGGCAGCAGATTTAAGACCTTCTTCCACTCGTCGATCGCGTTATCGTAGTATTTTGCCCTGGTGTCGGCGCGTGCGACCTCTGAGTGAAAGAGGATCACATTCGGAGCGGCCTGCGCGGCGCGGTTCAAGTACGTGATGGCCTCGTTTTGCCTGCCCGTGCGCTCGAGCAGAATACCCACCTTATAGAGCAGTTCCGCATCGTTCGGCTTGGTCTTTAGCAACAACTGGTACTCGTCACCGGCGCGCTTGTTGTCGCCACTGAGCAGGTATGAGGAGGCGAGTATCTCGCGCATTTGGGCATCGTTTTTATTCGCCGCAAGGAAACTCTCAAGGCTTGGGATAACCGCCTTGTAATCGCCCTTGTTGTAGGTGTCGATTATCTGCTTCCTGCTTAAATCGTTCTTTTCGGCGACCTGGGTTTGTGCGCCGTTATCCGTTGGCGCTCCTTTCGGCCACAGGTAAATCCCGAGTCCGATAGTACAGACGGTGAGGACCACGGCGAGCGATATCCAGATATATTTACTCACACGGATATCCATAGCTCTCACCGTGCTTTGCTTCCGGTCAGCGGCATGCCTGCCCAATTCAGTTCCTCCAGCGGATGGTTTAGTTTGTTCTATAGCGCCCATATTATAGCAGAACCCGGGCGTTGAAAATCCTGGAAAACAAGATTTACCTTGTAACAATTATTATTGTGTTTATTACCGTGTTAATGTCGTCCTTGTGAGCAGCGCAAATGCACCGTGTTTTTTGTTGTGGGCGGATGTAATTGTGTGTTGATTCTGTGCTTGCTTCTCTTATTTTAGCAGAGGCTTGGTAGAATTGACACGCTTAAAAGCGCTGTATATTTTGGTGGTTAAGAAGATGGGATTGTTGGCGCGTGGGAGTAGCCATGACAGCTTAAGCAACTGCTAATACCTGTATGGTCAACAAACGGCCCGGTCGGCAGGGCTCCAATGTTTACACCCATAACCTCGACGGTCCGTGTGGTTTCGGTCGGGCTCTTATGGCACACCTGGCATGATTCGTTGCTATCGGTGATGCGGTTGTTGCTATCCGGGTCGTTCCAGCCGTTTTGCACCGCATAGTCGTAAAGGCTGTCGGCGATCATCTTATAATTACCCAACCTTGCGGTATGCACATCATGGCACACCATGCAGGGCATCTTAACCCCGGTATTGTATTGCTGGCCCGATGGCGGCGCTTTCCAGCCGGTTGTAAGCGTACCGTTTACCCTAAGCTGGTGACCTGTATAGGTCGTGTCGGTGGAATTGTAGAGGCCCTTGATATTTTTTTCCACGGTGGTACCGGCGCCGGTACCGTCATGGCAGCTAAAGCAAAGCGCATTATAGATATCCGAACTTTTGCTGTTTACCACGGAGGGGCTTTCAAAGTAGGGCTGTACAAGCAGGCGGCGCGTGGCGTCGCTTCCGGTCAGCCCAAAATCGGGGCCGAAATCGGGCGCGAGATGCACCGCGTGGCAGGTTTCACACAAGTTGGTTGTCGACGAGAACGGGCTTTGATTTGTATCCGTACCGTGCGGGGTTTGTACCAGCGTAAGCTCGTGCGATTGCAGGTTGGCGAAGTTCTGGACGATATCATCCGAATTGCCCCCGGTTGTATCGATCGTGATAGAGTTCTGATCAACCAGCCTTGAGCCGATTGTCGGGCTTCCGCTGGCATCCGCCGAGGTTGATAGTGTGTAGATGATATAGTAGGTGTCGGGAGTGGTAGAGATCGTCTGCGGTGTTTCAAACGTAAAATCGGTCTCTTCCGCTGAAAATGTGGCTGTGTTAGGCGTTGTAGGCACAACGGTATCGGGGCTTATATTAAACTGGATATCCCCAACACTGTTGGTTTCCTTATATATCTTAACCTGCAGCACGTTGACCGTAGCGTTGCCGGTGCCGTATTCGTTGATCTTAAGCGATGTCCAGATTGCGTTGCCGGTGCCGGTTTTCAGGGTGAGCCGCTGCATGACGATGTTATCCTCCCCACTCGTAACGCTGCCCCGCGCCTCCGGCTCGGAACTTACCATCACCGTATCGGCCCAAGCGATACCCGCGAAGATGATCATGAAGCATATCGCTAAGGGGACTATTATCAAGAGGCGGGCCGGTAATCTACCGGCATGTATGCTGATCGAGTTTCGAGCTGCCACTACTACACTAGCTCCTTTAAAGCGAGCCCTGATGGGCCTTTTACAAACTACATCAAAAATCTATAATAGCCTGCAACAGTTTTTAACGAACCTTTTTAGACTGTTATTAGACTACTATTGGATTGTTATTAGATGACAAATCTCCAATACTAATATATCAATAATCGGCTGTTTGCTCAACCAAAAATATCCGATAGTGCCTGCTGCGCGGGTTACTTCCAGGCTGCAATGCGGTTGTTGAGCTTATCCGCTATGAATATCTCATTATTCCGGGTGTCGATGGCGATACCGTTCGGATAGGCAAGGCCTTTTCCCGTAGTTCCAAACCCGCCGTAGGTGCTGATGAAGCGCCCGTCTTTTGTAAAGACGAAGACCTTGTGCTTCAGCATATCGACAACATGCAGGCGTCCACCTCTATCGAGCGCAATACCGCGCGGTAGGGCCATCGCCTCCTTTTCCGACCCGGTAACGACGTTGAGAAACTCGCCCCGGCCGCTAAAGACCTGGACGCGTGCGTTGTTCGAGTCGCTAACGTAAATGGTGCCCTGTCTATCTGCAGTAATTCCATTGGGGTATAAAAACTGGCCCTTGTCGCTCCCCGGTCGGCCGAACCTGGTGATGAGCCTGCCCTTAAGGTCGTAGACTTTTACATCCTGGTCGAGAACATCTGTTACGTAGAGCTTCTCATTGGCCGCGCACAGGGCTATCGGTCGCCCTGGGAGCACGGAGACCGACCCCTCGTCTGAGGTGCCTTCCGGGAACCGGTAGAGGAACTTCCCATCGCTGCCGTATACGAAGATCGCACCCTCAGCCCCGAGCGTGCTTACGTAGATGCGCATATCCCGGTCCACAGCCACACCTACCGGGCGGGCGCCCCCGGCTTGGGCGGAAACATCGATTACTTTCTTAAAGGTGCCCGTCGGCGAGATGATAACCAGATGGCCGCTGCCCGAATCCGCGACGTAGAGCGCATCGTTGCCTAGAGCTATCCCCATCGGCCCCTTCAGGCGCTGATTACCGCCCCCGGCAAGAGCGGATATAAACTTTGGCCGGTAGGAGGGAGCTTTTTGATTGTTGCCTGAATCATCGGCAGCGTAGTTTGAGAGCGAGTAGTAAAGGATGCCGGATGTTCCTACAAGCACGATTGCAACGAATATGAGCAAGAATAACCGTTTACTGATTGCTGTTTCACTCCTTATGACCAATCTCCCGCTAGTGCCAGAACACCATAATTATTGTGTCATTCTGAGCGAAGCGAAGAATCTAGCGGGCACTCACAAACTTCTGTCACTGAGCTTGTCTAAGCTTAGACCCTCCT
>NZ_PFNG01000032.1:7312-19171 GCF_002791875.1 Candidatus Aquicultor secundus
TCTGCACCCAAGATTCTTCAGTCGCATTCGCTCCTTCAGAATGACATGCACAGAAAGTAGGATGTCGCGGTACTAGGCTTAATCATAGCATCAAAGCATGCAGTGCGTGTCCGGGTATGCTATAATTTATTGTGCTAAAGGCCGCTGGTTTTTCAAAGGACACCATCACTCGTATGTACCGGAACCCCTTACTTTGCTGCACGTAAAGAGGGGCAAGCAGCAGGCAATCTATGAATATTGGTGGTAGTTTAACAGGTGGTATTGCCTAAAAGTTTATCGGCATTGCTGGGAATGGTTAGCGATACATATATAGTTATCGCGGCCTCTTCTTTTTCCATTATACTCTTAATAGCCCTTCTCTTTGTTGTCCGAGGCATATTCGCCAAATTCGGCAAAAACAAGATCCTCGGCCTTCCAATCTCCGTTTTTTCCGTCGCAACTATTGTTGTTATGGTTGTACTCTCAACAGTGAGTTCTCACCAGCTGGTATGTCAATCGTGCCATCCTATGAGGGCGCCCGCAGTTGAGTTGCGCACATCAAGCCATAAAGGCATCGGGTGTCTTGCCTGCCATAAAAAATCCAACATGATGGCTTTGCCTATTCAAAAATTAGAGCAATTAAGGATGACTTTCAACTACTTTTCCGGGAGTTACAAATATCCCGTCAGATCTGAGGTTGGCAACGACGTCTGTTTGGAGTGCCACGGGGATGTGCGGCGGGGCTTAAAGGTTAAGTTTAAAGTGATGATGAGCCACGCCGAGGTGGTCGACGCCGGCATAAACTGTACTGAATGCCATCCACAGATTGCGCATAAGGGTGCGGCGGCGAAAAGCGGCGTCTCGATGATGGAGAAATGCAGCTCCTGTCATAACGACGAAGAGGCGTCATCGCGGTGCGAGACCTGTCACCAGGGCGATGTATGGCTTGGAATGAAGCCTTCTACGGATTGGGGCATCTCGCACGACAAAAATTGGGCGAAGACGCACGGCGCACGAAGCCTCTATATTTGCAAGGCATGCCACTATGAAAAAGATTGTAACCGGTGTCACTCAACGGTCCCGCACCAGGAAGGCTGGCCGTACATACACGGGCAGCAGGCCGAGAGCAACCCCGATGATTGCAATATCTGTCATAAAGAAGAAAGTTTTTGTAGAGGCTGCCATAAAATAACGATGCCGCACCCGCCGAGCTGGTTGCCCCTTCATAAATGGGAAGTGGATATTGCCGGCCGGGGAACATGCCTTTCGTGTCACATTAAGAAAGATTGCGACCGGTGCCATGACAAGCATAGCATCGACGTGGAAATAATGGGGAAGAAGAAACAGTGAAACAACTCGACTTTAACGAGTTAATCAAACACATAACAGCGGTTATTAAGCAGCCCGAGCTGCACATGAGGGAGATACCGATACTCATCGGTCTTGGCATTCTCGCGGTCTTTATTTTCCTGATTCTCATCGCGATCATCTTTGTGCGACCATCGAAGAACAAGCTCAAACCCCTTGAAGCAAAGGAGCTTCGCCGTCGTGTTCGCAAGAGCTATATTGTAGGGCTGGTGCTCGGTGTTGTTGCCATAGGTTCGCTGGGGGTTGTTATGGAGTTCGCATCACGGCCTGAGTTCTGTGCGGGTTGCCATGAGATGAAACAGGCGTATAAGGCGTCTCACGCCTCAATGCACAAGAACGCCGATTGCCTCGCATGCCATCAGGAACTGGGTATAAGCGGTGTGTTTATCGAGAAGTTTCAGCTAATCGAGATGGTATTTGCCAAGTCTAAGGTGGTCGGTGATGTTACCTCGGCGCAGGTTACGAACGAGGCGTGTTTGCGGTGCCATAAACGTATTCTGGGCTCTGTTGAGCAGGTAAGCACTATCAGAATCAAGCATAAGGAGCCTCTTGAGGCGGGCTATAGCTGTACCGATTGCCATTTTGCAAAGCGGATGTTTCACATTGATAAGAGAAAACTTGATAAGCTCGGGATGAGCCGCTGCGTTGATTGTCATAACCAGAAGAAGGCGTCGGCGGAGTGTCCGGTGTGTCACACGCAAGGAAGCGGGATTACACCTAGCATAGCCAGGTCGCATTACCCGCCGGTACATATCCCGGATTCGATCAATTGCAAGGTATGTCACACAGCGAGTACGTGTACTGCTTGTCATGCTATTCGAGTTCCTCATCCAGCGGACTGGGCGAATGGAGGGCATGGGTTGCAGGCGTTTGTCGGCAAGAAGCTGTGCTGGGAATGCCACGACCAAAAAAGCTGCAAGAAATGCCACCCCAGCGTCTTCCCGCACGGCGAGGATTGGGTGAAGGAGCACGGTCCTGCGCTTAAGGCCCGGGCAGAGCCTTGCGCTGATTGCCATAAGGTCGAGTTTTGTATGATGTGCCATACCGACATGCTCAACTTCAAGGTAAAAGCTATTACGGGTACATAGTTGGTTTGCACCGATCTTAGAAAGGGTTCGGGACGCACGCAAGGCTTTAAGGAAGTGCTTAAGGCACTGATGCGGTATTGTGGCAGCCGGTGCAGACGTTATCGATACCCGTTGCCGTAGTGCCTGCTTTTAGCATGGCGGGGGGTAAACCCGAGGAGTGCGGGAATTCACTCGTGCCGCTTCCTCCAGCCGCCGTGTGGCATTGCTGGCAGGTCGGCCCGGTTCCATCGTACTTCACATCGGCAAAGCCGTCCGACGTCGTAGTTGATCCTTGGGCCGATGAGCTGTGCCCCGCAACTTTACCGGTTATCGCCCCCATCGCTACGGTTTTTAACTCAGCGCTTGACCCGAAGTTGGCGTTATGGCAGGTAGAGCACCACTGACTCACGGTTTGTGTGGACTCTCCGACTACCGGTGTGTAATGAAGATAGTTCTGGTTTTTAGCCGGGTTTGGATCGGATTTTAGCAACCTACCGTAAGAGAGATCCGATAGTTTAATCGTCTGGTTATCGTGCACCGAGTGACACTCAAGGCATCCCCAGAGTTTGGCGTTTTTAGTATACGGTGGATCGGTATCGTCGGGGGCGGTCACTATCCCTTCCGCCTGATCGGTGCTGATGCCGTGGCCGTGCTCGTCCAGCACGATATGCTTGATCGATGCGCCGCCGTCCCCGTGGCAGAAATCACAGGTCTCGCTGCGCACATTGGCTCGTGTGAGCCGGTATGTTCCGGTCGCTATGTGAACCGCATGGCACTCCCGGCACTTGTTGGTTGTATCGGTGTAGCCTCCGTGCGGGCCGGGTGTTGTGACATATTGCAGGGGATCATTGTATCCACCGAAAGCGGCTGCGCCGACGCCATAGCCGGAAAAATGAGTTATATTTGTATATCCGATAGTGTACGGATCGTTATCATCATAGACGTATTGCCCGCCGGTTACCACCTCCCATTTGTTATCGCTGTCGTTGTAATGGTAGATGACATCGGAGCGTTCGATAATCCTATTGCACCTGAAAATCAGAGTTAGCGGCCGGGCGAATGGCGCAGCTACATTCGTCTGAAATTCGAAATAGTACTTGCTGATAAGCTGAATGCCCGGGGCCGGGGGATTTGCGGCGCTTATTATCGTGAAGGTCTCATCGGTATATGTTGCATCAGGCGGTATGATCAGCTTAACGGCCGCATCCGCGCTCTCGATGGTTACCGTGGTAATCGAACTCGCTTTATCATCCGCAATAATGCTTGCCGCGATCTCCGTTGAGCCTTGTAGGCTCTCAGCGGTATCGTTAACGCCGGAAACCCTATACCAGTAATTACCGGGTGATGGGACGGTATCCACATAGGCACTTCCACTTCCGCCGGTTGATCCTGCCAGGTTAAAAGGCCCGTTGGCCGAGTCTGACCTGTATATATCGTAGTGCGTTATGTATTCGTTGGCGGGATTGTCGTTCCAATTAAGGTTGAACTTGCTGTTGCTATTGGCGGCAACCTGCAGGCCGGTCGGTATGGTCGGCGGTATGGGGGTAATCGTATGAAGGATACTTGAGAGAGGTGTCACTGAAAGCGATACCTTATCGGGCGAACCCACAACAGCGCTTGAAGTATTCTCAATTGAAGCGCCGATAGTTCGCCCGACCCCCGCATCGCTTGGTAGCGAGTACGTTACCAGCAGCTTTTTGGATGCAGATGGGCTAATTGCGGCAAGGCCTATACCATTAAATGTGACCGCCCCTGCCGAGAACGTCTTTGAAGTGGAGAGCTGCTGGTCGCCAGGGTTGAGCGAGTTACTGTTGTCAGCGTCAAACCACAGCTTAATTCCGTTTTGGGCGGTGTCACTGTCGGTCGCTGTTCCGGTGCGGTTGATGGTAAGCGTTGTCAGACCCACGGTATCTTCAACCGTAGAGAGGTCGAGTACCTGCACGACGTGGTCGCTTGTTCCGGCGGTGATATTCCCGCCGTCTACGGCAGTCTGAGCGATATCCAGCGTATCCGGCTTATCCTGGATGGTCAGGACGGCGCTGCCCATAACGCCGAAGGGTGTAACGGTATCAGGGTGGCACATAGTAAAGTAACCAGCATCCACTATATTTGATTTGACAGTGGCGCCGATATTGGCGGTATTCGATAGGTGTGCCGTAACAAACAGCGTCTCGGTCGAATCACTCGCGATTTCAAAGGAAGAGAAGGGGAAATCTGCCCTACCGCCTGAAAACGTAGTTGATGCAAGCTCGATGTCGACTCCCGGATTGAACACACCGTTTGCGTTGCTGTCACGCACCAACGCGACAGAGGTCAGGTCGGAATCGAATGCGGTCCCGACCTCATCGATGCGGAGACCGTTAATCACGACGCCGTCCCCAGCGGGCGCATAAAGGTTTAACGTATCCAGCAGTTGATTTTGCGAACCCTGATCGGCGTTAAAATCAGGCGGCGGCGTGTGGGAAACCTCCAGCGATTCGGCAGATCCGCTAATGGCCGGCAAATTAGAGTTCAGGTTTGCAAAGGGCGCCACTGTATCGGGGGGTGCTATTGTAATGCAGGACTCGTCGACAATACTTGAACCGAGGGTATCCCCGGTTACAGCGGTATCCGAAATATCGTAGGCGACCAGAAGATAGCTTGGTGCCGTGGTAATAACCTGCGGTGACGATAAGGTGATAGTTACCTGTCCGCCGGTAAAAGTGCCGCTTCCGGTTTCGGTATCGGCGCCATTGATGACCCCGTTGCCGTTGAGATCGGTAAATATTTTTACCGCCGTGATGGTGTTATCCGGTATCGTACCGAGCTTAGCCACTTTTATTGCTGTCAGCGAAGCAGTGCCGTAATCTGTTGAGAAACCCAGCTTTTGCATGGTAGTATTGCTCTGGCCCCGGTGTGCAACGGTTGCTATAGCGGTGCTGGTGACGCTTACGGTGTCGCTGGCAATGTTGGGAGTATTCGAGCCGTAATTCGTAAAAGCCGCCACCTGGTAAGCGCCGCTGGCGCTGATTGAGTTCTGATTAACTATGTTTGATCCGGCGGTAACCGAGGTATTCGACGAGCCGGATATATCATAAACCACGAGCAGGCAGGATGGGGTCGTTGTTATGGTCTGGGGCGTTACGGAGAGCGATGATGACCCGCCGCTAAACGTACCGCTTCCTATTTGCGTATCCCCGCCATCGATGACCCCGTTGCCGTTGAGATCTGTAAATATTTTTACGCTCGAGATATCGGAGTCGGACGCCGAGCCGGTCCTGTCGACCGTCACCGAGTTAAGCGTTGCCGTTGAGAAATCGGTGCTAAAGCCGAGTTTTTGCATGACGACTCCGGCCTGTCCCTGGTGGAGGGTATCGGTCGCCACCGGCGAGTTGGTGACGGTAATCGTTGGGCCCGGGGTTCCCGTATCCGCATTAATCCCGGGCGTAACGGTTGTGTTCCAGTTGCCAACCGCGTCGCGGGTAAACACAGAATACTTGTATGCTATGCCGTTTGTTAGCGGCCCGATATCGGTGTAGGTTATGGCGACAGGGGTTGTGGTATCTTCCCAGACTTGCTGGGCCAGCGGATCGCTCGGCCCCGTTGGATAGACGCCGTCACTGCGGCGCATAATCCTTATCCCTAAGAAATCGGGATCGGTCGGGTTGGTCCAGGACAGGTCGGATTGGGCATCGTCACCATCGCTTGCAAAAAACCCGGTTGCCTGGCCGGACGGCGTGGCATCGATGGTTATGGTGGCGCTTGACGTATCACTTCCCTGGAGGGTATTAGTGCAGGTGATCGCGGAGACGGTTCCGGTAACTGAAACATCGGTGGCTGTACCGGCTACGTCAAAGGCCACTAGGTACTGGGCGGTGGTTTTACCGATATCGACGTTAAGCCCGGAGAAGGTGGCGGTTGTGCCGGCAATTGAGCCCGTGCCGAGGAGGGTATCCGCAGAATCCCACTCGTTGGGTGTGCTTCCGTTATCTTTGAAAAGCCGGACGTTGGTAACGTTGCTAGAGATAAAGTCGGCATTGCCGGCGAAGGTAAGGTCGGTAACCGTATCGATGCCTGAATTCGTGTTAAGCGTGAAGGTGTCGAGCGCGATGTTCGTTGAGGTTTTTGCCACTGTTTTGTTTGCCGGATCGGTACCGTTCGCTTCGTTTGTGATCGCATACCTGTCGAACGTAAAGTCAAAGGGAACCGATGATGCGCTACTTAAATTTGTCGTAAGAGCCACCCCACCGTCGGCGTTTGCCCATGTCGAACCGTCATACGTCATCGCCCACAAGTCGCTGTTGCTGTCACCTATGGTAACCATCGCCTTGTTTTCGCCGGGCTGCCGGTCGATATTGATGCAGGCCAAGTAGCCGATAGCGTGCCCCGGGTTCCAATCGGTCTGTATGCCCCAGCCCGAACCGTTCCAGCGCGACCAGTGGATGGCATTGGTGGCGTTATCCGCATAAACGACAATAGCCCACGGCGAGGCACCGGTTCTTACCCAACCGGCCGCAATCGGCATTTCACCCATCACGCCGGCTAAGTCATACATGGAGTTGTCGGCGTTGGCCACCGGGTTTATCCAGGCTGAGGTTGCTCCGTCCCAGATGGCGTACTGCATATCATCGCTCTTACTGTCCGCTGATACAGCGGCGATACGGTCTCCTCCGGGTTCTGGCGCAAGCTGCATGATAGTCGCCTCATCCTTCCAGGTGGGAAAGGCGGTAGGCGCTCCCCATGCGCCACCGGCCGGCTTTGTTACATACCGGGCGGCAAGTTGGTTATTAGGGGTGTTATTCCAGCCGAAAGCGACCAGGAGGTCGCCGCTGTTCTCATAAGCCGCATCAAAACATTTGGTGTCGCCGGCTGCGCTTGCGTATGCGAGGTTGGTCTCTAGGGCCGCCGATTGGTTTCCCCAGGCGTTTCCGTCCCAAATAATGCCTTTCAATGTGTAGCCGCCCGTACCGTCGTTAATCGCGTAGAGAAGGGCGATTTCGTTGCTGTTCGGCCTTGAGGCAAGCTCGATCCACTCGACGTTGGTGGCTTCATCCGCGGGGAGGGTGTTGGCGGCGGCCGTCCAGGAGTTCCCATCCCATATGCGGTATTGGGGATTGGTGCCGGTTGAGTAGACGACCATCGCGTGGCCTGAGGTATCCTCATAGGCGACATCAAAGCTTCGCCTGCTCGCAAAGTTGGCGTTGGCCGTACTCACGTTCCATTCGTTAGACCAGGCGGAGCCGTTCCAGCGCTGGATATAAAGGTTGCTGCCCGCGCCGGCGTTTGTTGTCAACGTGCCTGCGATGTTCTCGATTCTGTTTGGGGCCGCCTGGTTTATCGTCCAGTTTATTACGGTATTGGCGGCCTGTGTACCCGCCGGCGCCCCGGTAGCCGACGTTTCCTGATCCCATAGCCGGGCTTGTGGGGTGGCGTTTCCCGATGCTCCGTAAACCATACGGCCATCTGTCTTGTAAGCAAAGCTGGTCGTCTTAAAAGCAAGGACCAATATCGCGGCCAGAATCAGCGGAACAATTATTAACGATAGCTTGAGCTTTGTTTTGTTCCGGCGGCCTTTTATTCGTGCTCGCATTAACCTACCGCCTCACTTTCTGAGGCTGCTTTTCGTAATGATTCCGCGTGCTGTTGACAGTATTCGTAGCAGAGGCTTTTCTATATGCTTTTTTAGCCTTGCCGGGCTCCTCTAAGATTGTGTAGATATCGCCGATTTTTTTGTATACGGCGGAGCGGGCGGGGCTATTACCGGGGAGCGTTTCTAGAGTAGCACGCCACTGCGTAAGGGCCTTGGCGTAGAGCCTCCGGTTTGTATACGTTTCGGCCATCTGGTAATGGAATTGCACGACGCTTGGGTCTATCGTTGTGGCACGTTTGAAGTAAGCTATAGCATCCGCCGACCGGCCGAGTTGGTTGGATAGTTGACCGGCCCGGTAGAGAGCCCCGGCGTCATGTGGCTTTGCCTTTACCAGGGTCTCGTTTTCTTTAAGCGCCGCTTTAAGATCGCCGACCTGGGCGTAGCTTGTTATAAGGACGTTTCGCGCTTCCTGATCGCTACCGTTATTCTTCAAGTAGGCAGTCAGTTTTACGATAGCGCCCCTAAAATCGCCGTTGCGGTAGGCTTTATATGATTCTTCTTTTAACTGTGGCGTCGGGGATATGTGCGAGCGGGTGCCAAGGACGTAATATGCCGTCCCTATCGCTGCGGCAATAAGCAGAAAAAATCCTAAATATTTTACTACTAACCATCTATTAAATAGGCGCTTGGGTGGCTTAGCAAAGGCGCTCGTCACTGATGCTCACCGGCCTGTTCCGTATATGTTCTAGAACTATTTGTAAAAATGTTCGTAAAAATAGTCTTTTAAAAGCTAAAAGCTAAAAGACTAACGAAATAATTACTACCAACCTAATAATCATGACTGCTACAGCCGAAATTATGCACTAAGTAACCGCTTGGTTTCCGATTTTGAGGGTTCTGACATAAAAGCTTGAATTCTAAGTAATATACCAGTTAATGGCCCATTTTACAAGCCGTGCAAACTACACGGTGGGGTTAAAAGTTTAGGGACCGCGCGCCTATCTAGCTATGGTAGGGTCACTGTATTATGGCAACTCGTGCAAACGCCGTCCATCCCGCGCTGCGTGATACCCGACCTGAGCATGCCGGGCACTGAGCCCGATGAGTGCGGGAACTCGCTCGTGCCGATACGCCCGTCCGCCGGGTGGCATTGCTGGCAGGTAGGCCCGGTACCGTTAAACTTTACGTCTGCGTAGCCGTCAGGCGTGGTGGTCGAGCCCTGCGAAGAGGAGCTGTGGCCGGCAACCCGACCTGTCTTTGAGCCGAAGAGCACCGTCTTTAAATCCGTGCTCGGCCCGAAGTTGGCATTGTGGCATGTGGAGCACCACTGGCTTATGGTCTGCGTTGTTTCTCCAACTACGGGAGTATAATATAAGTAGTTCTTGTTCTTTAGCGGATTCGGATCGGCTTTTAGCAGCTTATCCGAGCTTAAGCCCGCCAGTTTAGTTGTCTGCTTATCGTGCGCTGAGTGACACTCAAGGCATCCCCAGGATTTGGCGTTTTTACTGTACGGTATATCGGTATCGCCCGGCGCCGTCACTTCGGCCCGGCCCGGGTCCGCACCGTGGCCGTTTTGGTCGAGGGTGACCTGCTTGCTTGCAACGCCGCCGATCCCGTGGCAGAAATCACAGGTCTCGTTTCTTGCGTTAACTCTGGTCAGGTCATACGTGCCGATCGCCAGGTGCACCGCATGGCATTCTTTGCATTTGTTGGTCGTGCTGGTATAGTTGCCGTGCGGTCCCGCCGTTGCCGTATCGGTGTATTGCAGGGGGTAATTGTACCCGCCGAAGAATATCTGCGCCGCGGCATATCCTGAGAAGCCGGTGATATTGGTGTAGCCAATATCAAACGTGTTCATATTGGGAACCGCCACGGTGCTATCGGTGCTGAAGAAGTACCGACCGCCATCGGCCTGCTCCCATTTGCCGAGATTCGTGTAATGGTAAATAGCGATATCCTGCATACCGGTAAGCGAGCTGTCGCACCGCAGCACAAGCATGAGCGCCGGGTTGAACGGCTGGGTTGCAGTAGTTGAAAAGTCGTAATAGAACCTGCTTACTACTTTAACACCGGACGGTTTTGGCGCACTGCGGATGGTAAATGTTTTACCCAAATAGGCCGCACTCGGCGGAATAATGAGCTTTACCGTCGCGTTGGCGCTCTCGATAGTAGTCGTTGTGCCGGTCGTATCGACCGTAACGGTTATGTCAACCTTGGTTGCGGTCGCACCCGCGCTCTTTACGCTCTCACCGGTCACGTTCTTCGCCGAGACCTTATACCAGTAGTCGGCCGCAGACGGAACCGCGTTTACGAAATGCGGTTGGGTCGGCGTGGTCGTGCCGACCGGGCTATAACTGCCGAACTCGGTGTCGGACCTATAGACATCATACTCGGCAACGTGTTCGCCGGCCGGATTCGTATTCCAGTCGAGCGCGTATTGCATATTGGCTCCCGCCGTTACCACCAATCCGGTTGGTGCGGTCGGCGGTACGGGCGCAATTGTATGCAACGCGCTCGCAAGCGATGGGACCGGTCCGGATGTTGATTCAAGTGAAACGTAATCCGGCGGGGTCACGCCGACGCTACCCGTCGAGTCGACCGAGGCGCCGATGGTTACACCGATATTTGCGGTGCTAGAAATCGAGTACGTTACGAGCAACTTTTTGGGCGATGTGGGTGAAATCGGCGCAAGCTTGATGTTATCAAAGGTAACGCTTCCGCCGATAAAGGTCTTCGCGCTTGAAAGCTGCCAATCCGCCAGGGTAATCGAGTTGCTGTTATCCGCATCGTACCAGAGCTTAATCCCGTTTGTTGCGGTGTCGCTACTGGTTGCCGTACCCGTAAGGTTGACCGAAAGCGATGTGAGCGTGACCATATCCTGTGGCACCGAGAGGTCGAGCACCTGCATGACATGGTTGGTCGTCCCGACGACCACGTTACCGCCATCAACCGCCGTTTGTTTGATTACAAGCGTATCCGGCAAGTCCGTAATCCTTATCGATGCGCCCGAGAGGGTGCCGAAACTGTTGGTGTAGTCCGGATCGGCCGCCTGTACGCCGCTTTGGGCGGTATCGGTGCTAAAGGTAACATTGCTGTTGATAATAGCGCCGACTTTAGCCGTTATTGAAAGATCGTATGCCACGAGCACGGTCTCGGTGGTATCCGGGTTGATGAACAGCCCGCCCGGTATGGTAAACCGGGCCATCATCCCCGGGGCCGTGCTGGTCGAGACAAGCACGGTGTCGGTAGACGAGTCATAGATGCCGTTGCTGTTTTTATCCCAGATGAGTTTGACCGCGCTTATATCGGAATCCTGCACCCCCGTAAGGGCGACGTTAATACCGGTAAGGTTTACACCGTCTCCCGGATCTGCGTGAAGCGCAAGCTCTTGGCCCGGGGTATTCGTTGTACTTTGCTGCGCATCGATGTTGGGCAGTAAAACATTTGAGACGGTGAGCTTATCCCCCGACAAGCCGATCATCCTGAGTGTCGACACCAGCGGCGCTGCCGCCGAGACGGTATCCGGGCTTGAGACGACAACCGATGAAGTCGCATCCAGACTTGTTCCGATATTGACCCCCGTCTGTGCGGTGGGGGAGATATCCATGGTGACGTAAAGCCGCTTATGCGCCGGGTCTTTTACATCCAGGTAACTATCCAAGTTGCTAAAGATTGCCTGCTCGCTTGCAACGGTAGCAGTGGCTATTAACGTATCACCAGTTGCGGTAAAGGTACTATCCCCATCATCCAGCCATAACTTTATCCCACCGGGTTTGATATCGGTTGCAAAGCTTGCCTGCGGCGTTGTTGTCGATGCTTTTGATAGCGTTATCCGGCTTACCGTTGACGAATCGTTGTCTACGGAGAGGTCGAATA
>NZ_PFNG01000032.1:19196-20363 GCF_002791875.1 Candidatus Aquicultor secundus
AGTAGCTGCGCCACGTTTAAGGTATCGGCTTTATCGCTAATCGTTATCGCGGTTCCGTTAAGCGCTGAGAAGTCGGCAACGAGATCGGGTGAATCGACCTTAATATCGCTTAACGCCATATCGGGATTGTAGGCGATGTTGCTCTGAAGCGTTTTGCCGATCGACGCGGTGTTCGATACATTAAACACCGCGAAGACCGTTTTGGTTGAATCAACCGAGATCGGAATATTCAAGTTAGAGAACGTCACGCTTTGTCCCGTAAGAGGGGATGACGTGGTTTCGGTATCTAGCGCCGGTTCAAACGACCCGTTGTCGTTACTATCCACGAAAAGTTTAACCAATGTGATATCGCTCGCCGGTGCGCTGCCGTTTTGCCGTAGGGTGATCGTATTTACATTTACGCCGTCTCCGCCGGCCGGATCATGCAAGTCGATCTTTTCGGCCAGTACGTTGGCGCTTCCTTGTTCAACGGTCGCCGTAGCCACTGAGCTATGCGATACCTGTAGCGTCTCGGTGGCGTAGATAATCTGCTGCGCGTTTGATGTGGTCGGTGGGATAAGGTTTACATTATCCGGGCTTGCCGCTGTTGCCGTTGCTATCGTAGACCCGAGCATCGCACCGATAGTCGCGGTAGGCGATATCGAATAAGTTACAAATAGCTTCTTCGTCTCTCCTTGAGCCAATCCTACCGAGATCGGGAAGGTTGCAGATCCTCCACTAAGCGGCGCGGACCCGATGACGGTATCGGTCGTATCGAACGTGCCGTTCTGGTTGCTATCGAGCCACAATTTAACCTGGGAGACGTCGGTATCCGTACCACCTGTTCTCTGTACCGTAACGGTTGAAAGCGTTGCCGCGTCGTAGTTTAGACTATCGAATGAGAGGTTAACCGTTTGTATCAAGTTATCCGCCGAGGAACGAGAAACCGTTGCCGTTGCGGGAGAAGTCATCGAAAGAGAAATGGTATCGGGTGCATCCAAGACGGTAACCGTTGCGCCGTTTATAAGGTTGTAGTCGGCTACAGTATCCGGCAATAAAACCGAGATGCCGTTTGTGGCAAAGCTTATGGAGCTTTGTATGCTTTGCCCGATCCCTGCCGAGTAGGAGAGATTATAGCCGACAAGCAGCGTCTCGGTAGAGTCCGGTGCAATATTGAGCGCCAGACCG
>NZ_PFNG01000219.1:0-2666 GCF_002791875.1 Candidatus Aquicultor secundus
TGACCTGCTCATTACGAGTGAAATTTTTTACTAAAAACCCATGTTTATCCATAGAAACCAGTACACTAAACTAGGTACTTTTACCTGCCATTATTATAAGCATGCTCTTATACGCTTGTCTACTGCTTTTCATTGTTTTATAATCAAGTTGCACTTAATAAACACTCTCGTAAGTGCAAAAAAGAGGGGGTTACTCGTGAGAGCAGTCATTAACAAGCGGTTGATTGAGTCTTTAAAACCAGGCGTGAAGGTCTATGAAGTAAGAGACACGAAACTAACGGGTTTTCTTTTGCGTGTGCAGTCGTCCGGTAGAATGACTTATATTTGCCAATACGCCCGTGGAAAACGGATCACGATCGGCAAGACAGACGTTTTAACGCCAACACAAGCACGAGACCGTGCTAAAGAGATACTTGCCGATTATGTAAGAGGCATTGACCCCCGAGAAGCCAAGCGCAAAGCTAAATTCCATACACTTGAAAGCTACCTCACCGAAGTTTACGCACCGTGGGTAGAGATTCACCAGCGCAGCGCCACAACGACCATAAGCAGGTTAAGGGCTAATTTCTTACCAATACTAGGCAAAACCAAGCTTGGGGATATTACCCCTTGGCAAGTGGAGAAGTGGCGCTCAGGACGGCTTAAAGCCGGAACTAAGCCTGCTTCTATTAACCGCTATGCTGCCACGCTCAAGAGCGCACTATCCCGCGCTGTGCAATGGGGTCACATTCAAACGAACCCGCTAGCGCCGATTAAGCCGCTTAAGGTTGATAGAGCGCCTAAAGTTAGATTCTTAAGCGACGAAGAGGAAGAGCGCTTAAGAGCCGCATTGGATTACCGCGAAGAGCACATTAAACTAAAGCGAGACAGCGCAAACGCCTGGCGAAGAGTACGAGGTTATGAGCAATTACCGGACTTAAAAAAACTACCCCTTGCTGACTACCTAAAGCCGCTCATAATCTTGGATCTTAACACGGGACTAAGGCGCGGTGAGCTCTTTAACCTTAAATGGAGCGACGTTGACCTTGATCGAGCCATGCTTACAGTCAAGGGCGCTGGTGCGAAAAGCGGACAGACAAGGCACGTCCCACTAAACGCCGAGGCCTTCGATGTGCTTTTTAGGTGGAAAACGTGCGTCAAGGACAGTGAGCTAGTGTTTCCTGGAAAGAACGGCGGGCGTTTCGATAACATTAACAATTCATGGCGAAAGTTATTAAAAGACGCCGATATAGTTAATTTCCGCTTCCATGACCTAAGACACCACTTCGCCAGCCGCTTAGTCATGGCAGGCGTTGACTTAAATACGGTGAGAGAGTTATTAGGCCATAGCGATATCAAAATGACGCTAAGGTACGCGCATTTAGCGCCCGAAGTGAAAGCAAATGCCGTTGCGAAGTTGGTGCGCGATAATCCGGGATATGTCAGCGATAAATTAATAACTGTTGGGTAACATGGACAATAAGGTTTGCATAAGTAGTGACAGTGAAAAATGTAAAGATTGTGCCAGGCTTCTTCAAGACCCAATAGGTGCGATTAAGAGCCTGCCAAACCATATTTGCTACGATGCAATGAGGCAGTCAACAGAAAACTGGTCCTCGAAAAAACTAATGTTCCCTGAGCTTTCTGAGTGGTCAGCTATGTTCCCTTTGCCGGTTGGGGAAAAGGCGTTTCTAAAAAACTTACCCCACACACTAGAAACGCCTGTTTTTGCTGATAATTTACCCTTTAAAGGTGGCGAGGAAGCTATCTTTATTATCGAATTTAGGTTTAGCGATGCCTTGATAGCCTTCTTTGGACTAGCCGAATTTGTAGATACTTTCGACCGGCGCTCGGGGGCAGTTGAGTTTTTTGAAGAGTTTGACCGCCCTAGCAATAAGCCTAAATCCCTATTTAAACATAGAAACCCGCCTAAAAACGATGCGTATATCGACAAATACAAATTCGGCAGGTGTAAATTCGTTATCTCTGGAGATAACCCAACCTCTAGAGAAGTTGCTGAAGCGGTTGCAAAACTAAGGCACTGGTGGGCACCTTTTAAGGGCGATAAGATTAAGGGCAGACGTCCAGGGTCAAAGAAATATAAGAACTTTCAAGAACTGAAAGACGCTTTCGAGAGACTCTCTCCAGAGGAAAAGACTTATGCGCTCAGATCCCAACAGAATTTTGCGAATGCTCTTGACGACATTGATGTAAGAACCCTCCAGCGATACATAGAAGATTACCGCTTTACCTGGCCTGCTGACTTCCTCGAATAGCCTTCCAACCAACCCTGTGCAAAATAATTAAAGAATTGAATTATTGTCGTCTTTTTGTCGCACGCTTTTGTTTTATTGCTCTGTAAGATGTGGTTTAGCAGTAAAAAACCATAGCGTAAGGAGCGATAGTATGAACAGTGTTGTAAACGAAAAAGATGCAGCAAAGTATATTGGTATGAGCGTATCCTTTTTGCGACAAGCAAGGTGCGACGGTCCAACAGCTAATCGAACACCTGGGCCTGTTTTTCTGCGGCTAGGACGGGCAATAAGATACCGCACTGAAGACCTCGACAAGTGGCTCGAAGAGCACCGTTGTGAGTTGGTGAAGGGCTAATGGCAACACAAGAAAAAAACCCGGCGATTGCGG
Source organism: Candidatus Aquicultor secundus (assembly GCF_002791875.1). Lineage (NCBI taxonomy): Bacteria > Bacillati > Actinomycetota > Candidatus Aquicultoria > Candidatus Aquicultorales > Candidatus Aquicultoraceae > Candidatus Aquicultor > Candidatus Aquicultor secundus. The sequence goes on from NZ_PFNG01000219.1 coordinate 2,623, forward strand.
CTAACAATCAAACGGGCGAAGAGCAAAGAGCTAATAACAATATA
>NZ_PFNG01000219.1:2695-4359 GCF_002791875.1 Candidatus Aquicultor secundus
ATGCGGCAAAACTGACTGCCAGCACATTGGCAAACACCCCAGAACCATGAACGGTTTGAAAGACGCTTCAACCGATGAGGCCACTATTAAGGAATGGTGGACTGCATGGCCGAGTGCAAATATAGGCCTAGTGGCTGGTGAGGGCTCAGGAATAGCAGTCTTAGATATCGACACAGATAAAGGCGGTGAAGATTCATGGGCCGATCTTTTAGACGAATACGGGGTTTATCCCGAGACCGTGGAGGCCATAACAGGCGGCGGTGGGCGTCATATTATCTTTAAACACCCAGGGTGTTTTGTTAAAAGCATAAACGGTTTTAGGCCGGGATTAGATAGTAAAGCCGATGGCGGCTATATTGTAGCTCCACCAAGCTTACATAAAAGCGGTCGGCGGTACCAGTGGGAGGTTTCAAGCCATCCTGATGACATCCCACTTGCTGACATGCCCACTTGGTTAATCGAGATACTGAACGGACCCGGAAAGAATAGTACAGTTGAACCAATCCCTGAGTTTATCCCCGAGGGTAAACGCAATAACACCCTTACAAGCCTGGCAGGTTCTATGAGGCACCGGAGGGCTAGTCAACGGGCGATAGAAGCGGCCTTATTGATCGAAAATAAAGAGCGCTGTACTCCTCCACTGTCCGATGCTGAAGTTAAGCAAATCGCTGAAAGTGTTAGCAAATACTCACCTGGAGAAGCATCATCACCGTCACAATCCCTTAGAGGATGTGACGCTGTGCCGGTAAAAATTCACCGTTTATGTGATGTTGAAGAACCGCCACCGATGCGTTTTATAGTGGATGATTTTATACCAGTCGATTACCCCACCCTGCTTTATGGTGACGGTGGACAGGGCAAATCTTATATTGCCCTTTACCTCGCTTGTTGTGTCGCAATTGGAAGGTATTTCCTGGATAAACACGTTCAGGAAGGGAACGTGCTTTTCGTCGATTTTGAGCTAGATGAGGCTGAGCAAGCACGGCGAGCGTATAAAGTATCCCGTGGTTTAGGACTTGCTACTCCACCTGAAGGCCTGCTCTACTATTCGCCGCTGTCTCAAGACAAGAAGGCCGGTGACTTAAATTCTATCATTGATAGCCTGGTAAGCTTTATTAAAGATCATGACATCGTGCTTACTATCGTCGATTCCTTTGGTGCAGCGGTAAGCGGTGATCCTGAAAGTGCCAGGGATGTAACAACGCTATACCGCAAGCTCAGACCGCTTGGTACGGTCCTTATACTCGATCACCAAAGCAAACCCAAGGCTGGCGAGAAGTACCGGGATAAAACAGCTTTTGGGAGCGTTTACAAGCAGAATATGAGCCGTAATATCTGGCAGCTACAAAGAATGATAGATAGCGGCATTCAAGAAAATGAGATTAAGCTTGCCCTTCACCACAACAAAAGCAACTTTGGCCCCCTGCGTGAATCCACGTTTCTAAAAGCAACTTTTGGTGAAAGCTTCACGCTTGAGCAGATCAAGGCGGACATTTACTTTACTGAAGCACTTACAACAAAAGACCACATATTAATTAGCTTCACGGAGCATGGTCCCTGCACAGCCGAGAACGTATCTGAAGTGACCGGAATACCTTTGGGCACCGTTAAAAATAACGTGACGAAACTGAAGAAAGAGGGCAAGCTTGCTCCAACAGGTGAGA
>NZ_PFNG01000259.1:0-11792 GCF_002791875.1 Candidatus Aquicultor secundus
CAAATCAATAAGGAGGGGCACTATGAAGAAGCTAATGATAGCCTTAGTAGGTATCATGCTTGTACTTACCATGCTCACCGGCGGCACATTTTCCTACATGACCGCCGAGGCCGAGAACATGGACAACACAATAACCACAGGTTCTATGTGTCTTGGCACCGATCCCGAGCCGTTTATGACGATAGCGGATCTCATGCCGGGAAGCCCGCCGCAAGAGGCCACGTTAACCGTATTTAGCGGAAAGGACACCAAGTTTTTCTACAAGGTTAAGTCCTATCGGGAAACCGGGACGAGCACCAAGCTTTGGAACGCCGCCATGGTCGAAGTCGAGGACATGGAATCGGGGGATACGTGGACCGGAAACCTCAATATTCTTGAAACCGATTGGCTTGCCAGGGAAAACGGCGTTGAAGGCGGAGGCCCGGAAAACGGTCACGTCGTAAGCTTTAAAGTTTGGATTCCGCAGGAAGCGGATGTTGATGATGAATCTACAGCCACCGTCAAATTCAGGTTTGACGCCGAACAATGGAGACCCGTCACACCATAAAGAAAGAAGGAGGAACCGGGATGACACGTTATTTAGCAAGCATCAAGCAAAGCTGGAGTGAAACATCTTTAAGAGACCGTTTATTATCCGGTCTGGTGGTGGTGCTTATAGCAGCCTTTGTTGTTTTCTTCACCTTCGCCGCCTCCGGTCGGATCGGTCTTCTCATCGTAAAAAGCGGCAGCATGAGGCCACACATGCCTTCCGGTTCGCTCCTTGTGTTTAAAACGGTCAGGTTTGAGGATGTTCGAGGCGGCCAAATCGTTGTGTTTCGAGACGGAAAGTCATCGGATTCCCTGATAACGCACAGGGCGGTTGAAAAGGTCTATGAGAATGGGGCTTCCTATATCAAAACACAAGGCGACAGCAACCATCGCCCGGATACGGCGCTGGTTGCCAAGGATGAATTTATGGGTAGGGCGGTTTGGGTCATCCCGATGGCCGGCTACATCCTTGCCTTCACCAAAACCCCGATGGGATTGCTTGCCCTCAACCTGTCGCTAGCGTTCTTGGTGCTGCTTCTCGTCATAGACAAAATAAGGGCAGCCGAACGCGCCGCCTATGTCGCTCAAATCAGTACGTCAACAAGCGAACTTATTAATCCTAATGCTAAAGTAGACGCTGAGGCATCGGATTGCAGCTAAGCACATGGGAGAACTACGCATAATCAATAAACGTAGGGGCGGAGCTTGTCTCCGCCCCTACTTAATTAATGCCAATAAAAAGAACCGGTCCGATGGCCGGTTCTTTTTAATCACGTATCTTCTAAAGTTATACCGGTTTTCCACCGGTAATAAGTGTCAGGTGCTTTCTCGTGTGGGTAACGCGCTCTTCCGGTGCACCTTCGCCATCGATTGTCTCGTAGTTTACCCGGTGCAGGTACTGGCGCAGGTGCAACCCCACTGTCTCAATATATTGCAGGTTGTAATTACGTTTTTGCCCGGCGACTTTAAGCGCCATTTCAAGGATGTCGTCGTCGAGATAGAGGAGCAGCTCGCACTCTTTGGCGAAGCGATCGCGCTCTTCGCCTATTAATTTAAGGCCGCTTTTGGCTTCCCATTTTTTTAAAAAATCATACTTATTCATAATCTTTGATCCTGTAACTAACCAACAAATATCGTATATGTTATCGGCAGGTTATTAGGAAAGCTAAAAGCAAATATTCCCATTCACCCATTGACTGATTCACCTGCTTAACCGTTTTATCACCAGTATTGCGATATCGTCATCGAGCCTTCCCTGGGCAAAGGTGAAGCACTCCTCGATGATGCTATCGGCTATATCCTGGGCCGCAAGTCCGGCAGATATATCGATGACCCGCTTTAAACGCTTTTCTCCAAAGAACTCATCGTCTTTTCTTGCCTCAATAGTCCCATCGGTGAATGTTACCATAAAACCGTCGGGAGGCAGAGTGGTGGTGTGGTCGTGGTAGGAATAGTTGGGGAGCAGGCAAATTGCCGGGTCTGAGCTGGCTAGCTGAACACAATGCCCCTTTCCCTTGTCAAAATAGCAAGGATGCGGGTGCCCTGCATTCGCATACGTTACCAACCCGGTATCAACGTCATACACGATGCAGAAGACCGTGACGAATATCCCTTGCTCAAGTTGGCGACTAAGGGATGTATTTGCCTGGGAAAGTGCGAACGAGGGCGACGGGTATTGGTATAGAAAGGTTCGAATAGTGCACTTGACCATCGCCGTCGAGGCCGCAGCTTCAATGCCTTTTCCGCTGACATCGCCAATCACCATTGCATACCGGTTGCCGGGTAGGGCAATGATGTCGTAAAAATCGCCCCCAACCTGGGCTTCTTCGGTCGACGAGGCATAATAGGCCCCGAGGTCGGTGTGTGGAATTTCCGGGAGTTCCTGCGGCAGAAGGCTGCGCTGAAGTTCTTCTGCGATGTAGCGCTCTTTCTCAAGCTCGGTTTTCGTCTGGGTGTAAAGGATTGCATTTTGAACTGCAATTGTGGCCTGGCTTGCGATGCCCCGTGCGATCTCTATCTGTCGCTCCTCAAACATGATCATCCGTCCGGTGCTGCCTACACACATAACACCGATAGGTCTGCGCGCGTACATAAGTGGGCTGTAGAGGGCCGATTTAACATTGGTCGTGCGCATAAGTTCCTTGAATTGGGGCGAAAGACGAGGGTCGTCGATATTAGCGATAAACCATGTGCCGCTTTTAATTTTGGATGCCTCCGGAAAATCGGTTAGCTTAAACCGCAAGCCCGCGGGTATTGCATTCTCATAGCTGACGGCTATTACCATCTCGTCGTGCTCAGCGTCGTACAACCCAATATTCGAGTGGTCTAATCCGGTGGTTCGCACTGCGATGTTAACGAGTTCACGCAGCGTTTCGTTTATATCAAGCGACCTTCCAATTATATTCGCCGCCTGTAGCAGCAGGTTTGAGGTGTTAAGCGCTGCGTTTAACTGCTTATGAAGCATCGCGTGCTCTATCGAGGCCGATGTCTGCCTGGCGACCGCCTCCAGCAGATTTTTGTGGTAGTCATCGAATTTCTTTTTGTATGAAAAGCCAAAGACGCTTATAACCGCCCTCACTTCATTATCAACTAAAACCGGCACAAGCAGCGCAGTTTTAACACCTTCGTTGACGACATCCTTTAATGCTTGGGGTAAAGCCGGATAATCGTTGATCACCAGTGTATGCTTTTTTCTCACCGCTTCGGCGACCAGTGGTATACAATTTTCATATACCGGCTCAAGTAGGTTATATGCATATTTATTGATAATCTCGCCCATATCCTTATCGACCAGGCTCACAAACCCACCATCTCCGCCGGCAAGGTCTACCGTATGCTCGGCAAGCTTGGGCATCAGCTCATCTATCTCAAGCTGGGATGTAATTTCAAAGGTGATCCGATTTAGCGTTTCAAGGTCGTTCAGGTATCGGCGTTGCTGTTCCTCGGCGGAAATGTCTTTTATGATCACCTGGATCATTTTTTCTTCATCCATATTGATTACGGATATCGAAAAAGCAACGCTTACGATTGAGCCGTTCTTTTTTTTAAGGCGAATACCGGTCACGTCATGGATCGTCCCTTTATCTGAAACTTCCTGGCAGAGCTGGGAGAGACGCGGATGGTCGCCCTCGGGTACGAGTTCGAGTACGCTCAAATTAAAGAGTTCATTACGGGCATATCCGGTTAGTCTTTCAAAATACGGGTTGCAATCCAGGATGGTTTTATAGTGATAATCGATTAGGCATGTCGCCTCGGTGGCGCTTTCAAAGAGATTTTTGTAGAGCCGTTCTTTACGTTTTAGGCGGGAATGGGTAAGTCTTGTATCCAGTAGCAAGAAACTCAAAAGGCCGAGGGCGGCTTTTAGTAGAGTGGAGCGTCGATCTCTGGTAGTATGTTCAGACGGGTTTGGTAAAAGCATGCCTATCTATGCCTCCATCGTATATGCAACACGATACGTTTATACCCGGTAAAAGCGCTTTGAAACCTGGGGTAGGGGAGGAGCGCCAGATTACATGCCCGGCCTAATAGTAGCGGTTGTTCTCGCGGTAGCCGTTGGTTATGGGCATGCGGCGGTCTTTGCCGAACGCCCGTGGGCTTATTTTTATCCCTATCGGTCCCTGCCGACGTTTGTACTCGTTCTGGTCCACCTTGCGGATAACCCATTTTACGTAATTCTCGGGCAATCCCTCGGAAATGAGATCATCCATGCTTTTCTCCGACTCGATATAGCCGTGCAGAATCTCGTCCAATATGGGGTAAGGAGGAAGGGTGTCCACGTCTTTTTGGTCGGGTTTTAGCTCTGCCGACGGCTCTTTATCGATAATACTCTGCGGTATGATCGGCCCGCCGGGAAGCGTGTTCCTGTAGTTCGCGAGGTCGTAAACGGTCGTTTTTAAAATATCTTTTATCACCGCAAAGCCGCCGACCATATCACCGTAGAGCGTGGTGTAGCCGACCGCTATCTCGCTCTTGTTGCCGGTTGCGATCACCAGCCGGTTAAACTTGTTCGAGAGGGCCATAAGGATCATGCCCCTGATTCGAGGCTGCATGTTTTCCTCGGTAATATCCTCGGGTAGGTTATCAAAGGATGGTTTCATCATATCTTTCAGGATGGCAAACTCCGGCTCGATCGAGATGTTCAAGAGCTTGATGCCGAGGTTTGCAGCAAGGTCTTCAGAATCCTTAACGCTGCCCGCAGAGGAATAGCGCGATGGCATAGTGACGCCGACGACGTTGTCCGGTCCCAGGGCGTCGGTGCAGATGGCGGCCGTCAGTGCGCTGTCGATACCGCCGCTCAGGCCGATGACCACTTTTTCAAAGCCGTTCTTGCGGACGTAATCGTGCAAGCCGATTTTGAGCGCCTCGTAGATTTCCGCTATGGGCTCTAGCGCGGGCTCGATAACGGCGGCCGAGGCTTGTTCTGTCATCGGCTGCAGATCGAAATGATCTAGATGGAAGTCATCTATATTATACTGCACGACGTTTTGTTTTTCGGGGCGGTGCGTGCGCTGCTTGCGTTTGGGGTCGAAAAGGTGCTTTGACGATACCTGCGAGAGGTCCAAATCCACGATCATCAGGTCTTCCTCAAACTGGCGGCCCCTGGCAAGTATCGTACCGTTCGGGTTTGCAACCAGGCTTTGCCCGTCAAAGATTAGCTCATCTTGTCCGCCCACCGTGTTTACATAGGCGATATAGACCTGGTTGTCATAGGCGCGCATCCCGACCATTTCCTCACGGAGCAGACCTTTCCCAAAGTGGTAAGGGGAGCTTGAAACATTAATGACCAGTTGGCACCCCGGCTCAAGCGCCTGCGCGACCGTGGGGCCTTCGGCAAACCAAATATCCTCGCAGATATTTACCCCAAAGGTAAGCCCATGTGCCCGGAATACCGGGATCTGCGAGCCCCGTTGAAAGTAGCGTACCTCATCAAAGACACCGTAGTTCGGCAAGAACATCTTGTGGTAGTTGGTAATGATTTTACCGTTATACATAATCGCGGCTGCATTGTAGAGATCGTCGGTCATATCCGCAAACCCGATGATGGTAATGATGCCGTCCGAAATGGGGGCCAGGGAATGCAGGGTTTTCGCCGTGTCCTCGATAAACTTGGGCTTAAACAGCAAGTCCTCGGGGGGATAGCCGCAGAGGGAAAGCTCCGGGAACGCCACGATCTGTGCCCCAGCGTCTTTAGCCCGCTTCGTAAAATAGGCGATCTTCTCGGCATTGCCCTTGAGATCGCCGACGATCGTATTTACTTGTGCCAGCGCCAATCTAACCGTTCTAACGTTAAACACCCCACATTACTATTACTATTATATCTTGTTATATCTTGTTATATTCTGTTATATCCCGTTAGTCCTTCTATATCTTCATATAATATATCGCAATAATGCCGGGTTTGTTAAATCTATATCCTGCGCGTCACCAGAATTGCGATATCATCGGTGAGGTGACCCTGCATCCTCCTGATTTCCCGAAAACTCAACGTGCAAGCGTTTGAACGGCGGCTAAGTGTGGTATATGTAAAGATAATCTCCTTTGGGGATTCTCTAGATAATAGAAAATGGAAAGCAGAAAATAGAAAGGAGACCTATATGGCTTACATTGCGAAGGACTACGGCAAACTTATCGGGATGGAGGGTTTTAGCGATACCCTGTTAAATAACCATTTCACGCTATATCAGGGGTATGTGACCAACACGAACAAGCTGCTGGATACGCTTGCCAAGATGCTAAACGATGGCCAGACGGCGACCCCGGAATACGCCGAGCTTAAGCGCAGGCTCGGGTGGGAATTTGACGGCATGCGCCTTCATGAATATTATTTTGATAACCTGGGCGGACAGGGCTCGATTAACCCCGAAGGAGCGCTTGCTAAGAAGCTTGCAGAAGACTTTGGTAGTTTTGACGCCTGGGAGAAGGATTTCAGGGCGACCGGCGCCATAAGGGGGATTGGCTGGGCGGTTCTTTACCAGGATAGCGCAACGGGAAGGCTCATAAATTTCTGGATTAACGAGCATGACATAGGCCATCCCGCCGGTTGCATGCCGCTCTTGATCATGGACGTATTCGAACACGCTTATATGGTTGATTACGGGATTAAAAGACCTGATTACATAGAGGCGTTCTTTAAAAACATCAACTGGCAGGCCGTTGAAGAAAGGCTTGGCTAATAGCAAAGAAAAGCTAATCCCTGGAGCATAAGCACCGGCATGGACCTGTATAACAGTAGAGGAGGTGTGTCATGAGTTACACAAAAGACGAGTTAGCGATGAAGCTAAGAGAGATGTACAAAGAAATCAATCAACACGACCTCGATATGAGTCTCGAGTTTGATGCCGACGAGAACGCTTGGGTAATTCACCTTAAGAAAGGTGAGCATGAACTCAGGACGTTTATTAATAAGCAGGATGCTGACGAGTGCATGAACGGCATCAAGTGCGTGTACCTGGGTGTTCAAATCGGGCAATTCGTACAGCATTTTGAAGAGGACGAAGTCAAGGCCTAAGCATAACAGGCTACGTACGGATTGCTTTGCGCTAAAGTAAAGCGGAAATTAGTGGGTAGTGAGAAAGTAGAGGAAAGAAGGGCAGCCGATAGCTGCCCTTCTTTTACTCCCGATAACGCCCCTATACGAGGGCTATGCTGCGCGTTTTCTAACCTCTATAACCGCCGAATCAGATGCGGTTTCCCGTGTCGCGATAACTGTAAGGCCGCTTGTCTCGGCCAGGCTTGCCATTTGGCTAACCGGTTCATTCATGTGCTCCGGGTTCACAATTACCGATGCCTCCTGGCCCGGAGCAAGTTCGTTCGCGATTTTACCGAACGTATTCTCAAAAAACGCGCTCGGGTCTGGGCCGTACTGCATTGATCTCAGGTCATACCGCTCAACCGCCATCATAATCACCTCGGTTATGATAATTACCTCATAAGCTTCACCCTAAACGCGTCTATCGAAAAATCACCGGCCGCGTTTCGCCATGGCGAGTGCGTTAGAAATTGCACCCACAGGTCGACAGAGCGGCTGAAATAGGGTACTATGTCTATATACTCCAGGGGGGTATTAAGCTTCAGAACTATCGGGAGGCGCATGAATCAATTGAAAAAAAAGCACCGGGGGCTTAAGAAACTACAGGCAAAACTATCTACAAGCGCAAAACCGCCGTTATTGCTTGCGCTGGTTATATTATTGATGTTTACTGTAGCGGCATGCAACTCGCAGGATACGCAGGTAAAATCTACCGATGCCCCAACAACGGCGACTACGGACCGGCAGATGGCCGTAAAGATTATATCGGTTACATCACCGGTTAACCCCGGGTCGACAGTAACGCTGTTCGCCCAGACCAAACCGGGTGCATTATGTGAAGTCAATGCAGGCTATAAGCTAAGCGCCGGTGAGGCTAAAACGCTTTACCCAAAACAGGCCGAGACGAGCGGCCTTGTATCTTGGACCTGGACCGTTGATTCGTCGGCAACACCGGGAAAATATGCCGCTACTATATCGGCAAAGGCGCTCGACGGTCGCACTGATACGGTCACGGCGCAGACACTTGTGGAAATCAGCGCGCCCTCAACCCAAGGGGCTACAACAGGGACGACCTGTAAAAAGTGAAGTAGCTCATAACGACCGGTCGGTCTTATCAGGTAGATTACCTTGAAACCCCCGAAGGGCTATTATACAGCATAATCCATTAAGTTTATTTTTGACCCTACCTAGCACATACTACGTCCACTATAAGCTGCTGATATACTTTGAAATGTTGCAAACTTTTATTAAGTTTCAACTTTCACTTGCCGAATGACAAAGTTAACACCTACAGAAGCATTTTTATTTTTTGTCCCAAGAGGAGGAACAATGGATTTTATAAAGAAATGGATGGGCGAGGTAAAGCTGGGCACCCTACTAACGGTTGCTGTCGCCCTAACGTTAATCCCATTAGCTATCTCAAGCGCTATCGCGTATAAGAGCATGGGAGACATGAGTTTTGGCGCTGAAGACCTGCGGGGGGATGCAGAGTTGCATCGCGGCGTGGGTGACCTTGCTACCTTATCTCAAAGCTATCGTGTTAATATTTACCAGTTGCTTTACCTAAAAGATAAGAGCTACATCGAAAAAGGAAATGCGATAGCAGCCGATTTGGAACGGCTCACCGATAAGGTGGATGAAGGGGTTAAAAAGACATCCGACATAGATCCCAAGTTGGTTGATGAGGTTCGCTCAGCCGGAAAAGCATACTTAGAGTCCGTGAAACCGATTTTTAATAACTATACCGATGAAAGCTATATTAAGGAGCGGATACCAAAAGCCGTAGCGGCTCAAAACGCATATCTGCAAGCGGTTGCTAAACTTGATAATTACGTCAAGAAAAGCTTAAAGGATACAATGGATAACGTAGATAATGTTCGGACAAGCTCAAACCGCAGCTTGATGTTAGCGGTTTTGTTCGCACTTCTCGTTACCGCCGGTATCATAGTATTAGTTCAGCGCGGCATCGTCAAACCCTTCAAGGCAGCCTTTGCTTCAGTTGGTGAGATGAGTCAGAAACTCGCCTCCTCAAGCCAGGAACTCTCCGCCAACTCAGATGCGATGACCCGGGCAACAACCCAGATTTCCTCAGCTATCAGCCAGGTGGCAATGGGTGCGGGGGATCAGAGTAAAAGCGCAGCTGATGCAGCCGGCATCGTAGAGCAGATATCGAATGCGGTGGTTCAAGTGGCAACAGGGGCGCAGAACCAGGCAACAAGCGTCAACGAGACCGCAAATGGCGTGAGCCAGTTAATCGATGCAATCAATAGGGTCTCGGAGAGCGCACAGATGGTGGCAAACGTGGTGGATGCTACATCTACCGTAGCAGATAAAGGAAAAAGCGCGGTAGAAGAAACCGTAACCGGGATGCAAAGCATCAAAGAAACCGTACTCGATAGCGCAAGCAAGATCCAAACTTTAGGAGAAAAGTCCAAACAAATCGGCGAGATCATCGAAGTCATCGACGACATCGCAGAGCAGACCAACCTACTTGCTCTTAACGCCGCAATCGAGGCGGCCCGGGCAGGAGAGCATGGCAAAGGCTTTGCAGTGGTCGCAGACGAGGTCAGAAAACTCGCCGAGAGAAGCGCCAAAGCGACAGGTGAGATCGCAGAGCTAATCAAAGGCATCCAGGATGAGACCATGCAGGCGGTCGAAGCCATGGGAAAAGGCACTAATGAAGTGGAGAATGGAGGTAAGCTTGCCGCAAATGCAGGTATCGCCATCGAAGAGATGATGGGCTCTATCATGCAGGTAATCACTCAAATCGCCAAAGTCTCAGAAAATGCGGACCAGATGGCGGCAGCCTCATCCCAGGTATCAAAAGCAATCGACCAAATCGCCGCTATCTCCGAAGAGAACTCGGCTACCGCTGAAGAAGTCGCATCATCAACAAACCAACTGGTAAGTGCCGTTGACTCAATCGCAGCCGTCTCCGAAGAAGCCGCAGCCTCAGCCGAAGAGGTCTCGGCCTCGTCTCAGGAGCAGTCGGCATCGGTTGAGGAGATTTCGGCCCAGGTACAGTCGCTGGCAGGAATGTCTGATGAACTCGACAAGTTCATTGGCAGCATTAATCTTTAATCGATAGAATTGAACTGATTAAAGGATACTAAGCAGGTGAAACCCTATGGATAATTATTCCCTTGTCGCATTGCCGGTCATCGGAGTTCTTTTGTACGCTGCCTTCAAAAAGGAAGTGTCCAAACCCCTGCAACAAATGTCCCGGGAATTTGACAAAATGACCGAAGCTCTTCAGCGCAAAGAGAAGGAGAACTCGCTCCTGAAGGAAATGTTGAAAGAGAAGCAGATCGAGACAGAGGCCAAAGCCCACATAGATTACTTGACGCAACTTGAGAACCAGCGCTCGTTCCAGATTAAACTTGAAGCGGAGCTCAACCGCTCCTCGCGGCTGGGTACGCCGGTGTCGCTTCTCTTTTGCGACCTTGATGGGTTTAAGGCCTTTAACGATGCGCACGGCCATTTGCTCGGCGATCAGGTTCTTGTTGATGTCGCACAAACCATTAAAGACTCGATCCGCGATTACGATGTCGCATCCAGATACGGTGGGGAAGAGTTTGCAATCATTCTGGCTAACACCGATAGCGATGCGGCCGTATTTGTAGCGGAGCGGATTAGGGCAAAGGTCGGCGAATTGCAGTTCAATGCCAGAGAAGGCGTTGCCCAGGTCACGATCAGCGTGGGTATTGCCACTTATCCCAGGGATGCCAAGAGAAAAGAGCTGTTGATAGCCGCATCCGATTACGCCATGTACGAGTCGAAAAACCGCGGGGGAAATGCGGTCACGCTGTTTAAACACTCAGATGATTCATCCGAGGAACGGGCTTCCTAGGTAGGGGTTGCTGCTATGGGGATAGCGGTATCTGGTTGCGAAATATGTTACACTGGTCGAAGCAAAAAAGCGGGGGTATCCATGGCGGACTATAAAGAGAGATTGCGGGACGTTTTAAAAGAAAAAGCGGTAATTTTTGGAGAGGTTACTCTCTCATCGGGAGAAAAGAGCAACTACTATATCGATTGCAGAAAGGTCACGCTGGATGCTGAGGGCGCATTTTTAATAGGCGAGGTGCTATCCGATATGCTTGAGGACGCCGATGCGGTGGGCGGCTTAACGCTGGGCGCAGACCCGATAGCCACTGCCGTCGCCGTGAAGAGCTACGAGAAGGGCAAGCCCGTTGAGGCGTTTATCGTGCGAAAAGGGCAGAAGGCGCACGGGATGATGAAACGCATCGAAGGTCCGATTGAGCCCGGCTCAAACGTTATCATCGTAGACGACGTAATTACAAAAGGCGGGTCTATCCTTGAAGCGATAGAGGCCGCCGAAGCTGAAGGGCACCATGTTATTAAGGCCATCTGTCTCGTCGACAGGCAGCAGGACGGAAGCGATATCATCCGCGATAAGGGCTATAAGCTCGAGATGTTGTTTACTACCGCGGACTTAGGGGTCAGTGCCGGCTGATACCCCTCACCGTACCCCCTACGGTTATAAATATGGAATAATAACCCTGTAATTAAATACCTTGTGTTAGAGTAAGTGCTCGCAGTAATTTCTGAAATTGCCCCTAACAAATGCGAAAAGACCCCGGTATGTATTTCTAAAAACAGGTTAAAGGGCTTATCAACGGTACTGTAAATTCTTAGTAGGCAAGTAAGGTCTTGCAAAATAGATCAAGACCTCGCATTATCTCGTTAGAATCACCAAACGGGAGAAGGAGGT
>NZ_PFNG01000259.1:11802-12091 GCF_002791875.1 Candidatus Aquicultor secundus
GTATAGAAAAGGAAGTTTTTGCGTTTGCATGCAAGATAGCAAGCGGGTTGTTCTCACAAATCATATCTGTTATTGACGAAACACTGTTAAAAGACAAGGACAAAGATCTGCGTGTTGTAGGGTTTAGGGAAAAGACGGTAGAGATGTTATTTGGCAGATTGACGATTAAGCGAAGGCTCTATAGAAACAACAATGGCTCATACCGGTTCTTGCTTGACGAGGCTCTGGGGCTCGGTAAGAGCCAGCGTATAAGCCCAACGCTTGCAGAAGCGAGTGCGGTCTTAGCAAC
>NZ_PFNG01000115.1:0-2626 GCF_002791875.1 Candidatus Aquicultor secundus
GGCGGAGGCACGCATCTGGATCTCCGGCATCGAGGCCGTGAAGGCCAAAATCGGTGTAAAGGCTATCTACGATCTTTCGGCCACACCATTTTTCCTACGCGGTTCAGGTTACCCCGAAGGCACGCTTTTCCCGTGGGTGGTCTCAGACTTTTCCCTGATCGATGCCATCGAAGCAGGCATCGTCAAGGTGCCTCGCGTGCCGGTTGCCGATGATTCGATGACCGGTGAGCAGCCCACCTATCGCGACCTGTGGCTGCGCATCCGCGAGCACCTTCCCAGGAAGGGGCGCAAAACCGATAAGCTGGGCGGTGAACCGAACCTCCCTGTCGAGCTGCAGGGCGCACTGCTAAGTCTTTACGGCAATTACGAGAAGTATTACCGTCTATGGGAGCAGAACGCCGAGGCCTGCGCCCGTGGTATTACGCCGCCTGTCTTTATCGTCGTTTGCAACAACACCAATGTTTCCAAGCTGGTCTTTGACTTTATCGCCGGCTGGGAAAAACAGATTGGCGAACAAACCATAGTCCAAGCTGGACAACTACAGATATTTCGAAATGATGATGGCAACGGTGCTTGGCTGCACCGCCCGAATACGATTTTGGTGGACAGCCAGCAACTCGAATCCGGCGAATCAATGAGCAATGATTTTAAGAAGATCGCCGCCCGCGAAATCGACGAATTCAAAGCCGACTACCGAACTCGATTTCCCGGCCGTGACGCCGAGAATCTCACCGACGAAGACCTGCTCCGCGAAGTAATGAACACCGTTGGCAAAGCAGGCAAGCTCGGCGAGCATGTCAAATGTGTGGTCAGTGTATCCATGCTCACCGAGGGCTGGGATGCCAACACCGTCACCCATGTTCTCGGCGTGCGCGCCTTCGGCACACAACTGCTATGCGAGCAGGTGGTCGGGCGTGCTCTGCGGCGCAAGAGTTATACTGCCAATGAGCATGGCCATTTTAATCCCGAATATGCCGAGGTTTACGGTGTACCGTTTTCCTTTATACCGTGTAGTGGTGCAACAGTAGACCCAAAACCAGGCCCGCTGCCCACCCGCGTGCGCGCCCTTGAAAGCCGTATCGCCTGCGAAATAACATTTCCCCGATTGCTCGGCTACCGCTACGACGTGGCCGGCGAACGGCTCAACGCGACCTTCACCGACGAATCCAAACTCGTGCTTTCCACTGCCGACATTCCCACTAAAACCGAGAACGCGCCTATTGTTGGTGAGTCCAGCATCCATACCCTTGACGATCTCAAGCGTCGACGCCCTAACGAAGTCGTCTTTCTGCTGGCCAAGCTCACACTGGAGAAGTACTTTCGTGACGACGACGGCAACGACAAGCCCTGGCTTTTCCCGCAATTGCTCGACATCGCCAAACGCTGGCTCGCAGAATGCATGACGCTCAAAGACAACACCTTCCCGCAACTGCTATTGCTGATCGAGTTTGCGCACGACGCCGCCGACCGCATCTACAAGGCCATCGTTGCCTCGACCGACGGTACGGCTGCGCTTAAGCCCATCTTGCGACCATATGACACCCTTGGCTCCACCCGTTATGTGGATTTCGACACCACCCGGCCCGTCTTCGCTACCCGCGAGGACAAGTGCCACATCTCCCACGTCGTTGCGGATACCGATTCATGGGAACAGAAGATGGCTGAAGCCCTCGAAGATATGTCTGAGGTCATTCGCTACGTCAAGAATCACAACCTTGGATTTACCATCCCCTACACGCTGAATGGTGAGGAGAAAGATTATATACCTGACTTTATTGCCTGCATTGACGACGGCCACGGCCCGGATGATTTGCTCAACCTGATCATCGAAGTTACCGGCGAGAAAAGGAAAGACAAGGCTGCCAAAGTCGCTACGGCGCGCACATTGTGGGTACCGGCAATCAACAACCATGGCAGCTTCGGGCGATGGGCGTTCCTTGAGATCGATGATCCGTGGGACGCAAAAAACATCATTCATGTTTTTCTTAAAACAAAGGAGCTGTAAATGAGCGATCAACTGACGCCCGACTCGCAGGGCAAGATTATTGTCTTCGGCGCGAAGCAGATTCGACGAATTTGGCACGATGAGCAGTGGTTTTTCTCAGTCGTAGACATCATTGCCGCGCTGACCGACAGCGATAATCCACGGAATTACTGGAACATGATGAAGGCGCGCGAGCTAAAACAGAGCGAAGTTCAGTTGTCCACATTTTGTGTACAACTGAAATTAACCTCCACTGATGGAAAAAGTTACAAGACTGAGGCGGTCAACGTCGAATCCGCCTTTCGCATCATCCAGTCGATCCCCAGCCCCAAGGCCGAGCCGTTCAAACGCTGGCTTGCCCAGGTCGGCTACGAGCGCGTTCAGGAGATCGAAAACCCCGAACTCGCTCAGCAACGGATGCGGAAACTTTATCAAGACAAAGGCTACCCCGACGATTGGGTCGAAAAGCGTGTCCGTGGCATCGCCGTTCGTGACGAACTGACCGGCGAATGGCAAAAACGCGGGATTCAGGATCAAAGAGACTTCGCCATGCTCGGCGAGGCCGCCACCACGGAAATCGCACGCAACAAAGACGCCCAGGGCCTGTTGAAGAATAAACAGGCTGCCCAGGAAGGCGGCACG